>JAIXUW010000254.1 GCA_027483355.1 Alphaproteobacteria bacterium | reverse complement strand
GCCCTTGGCGAGAAGCCTGGATAAAGGGGCTTCCGCTATCGCTACAGCCCCTTTATCCAGACCACCACAACCACAAAATCCTAACTTATCGGCTGGACTCTAAATTGGGGGTTGACCACCCCCCATCCGTATATGGTTCAACGCTTCACGCTGGTGCCGGTAGATGTACTGCGTGCCAATCCCAGAAACGCGCGCGTTCATCCACCCGAGCAGCTGAGCAAGCTTAAAAAGAGCATTCGCGCATTTGGCATGATGGTGCCTATCGTGGTGGATGCAGATTATCAGATCCTGGCAGGCCATGGCCGTTTTGCGGCTTGTAAAGATCTTGGTATGGAGGCTGTGCCGACCATTAAGGTTGATCATCTAAGCGAAGAGCAGATGCGCGCTTTTATGTTGGCTGATAACAAAATAGCTGAGGGCTCTGCGTGGGATATTAAGATCCTCAAGGAAGAACTGCAGTTTTTACATGATGTCCAGTTTGAGACAAAAATAGACTTTGACTGGCATGCCATCGGGTTTGAGACGGTGGAAGCTGATAACCTGCTTTTTACAGTCTCTGGTACTGAAGATGTGACGATCTCGCCAGAAAGCACCGAGGCTCTTATTGACCCAAGCCTGCCCCCAAGGGCCCAGCTCGGAGATATCTGGGTGCTGGGTCAGCATCGGATTATCTGTGGGGACAGTACGAAAGCGCAAACTTATAAGTTGTTAATGGCTGGCGCCAAAGCGCAGTGCAGCCCCAGCGACCCGCCGTACAATATACGCATTAATGGATTTGTCAGCGGCAAGGGCAAAAACAAGCATCGTGAGTTTATAGAAGGGGCCGGTGAAAAAACCCCTGAGCAGTTTACAACGTTCTTGTTTGATTATCTTGAGAATACGAGCGGCTCTATGGTCGACGGTGGCCTGATCTACGTGTGTATGGATTTTCGGCATATGCGTGAACTTTCAGAGGCGGCTGACCGGGCAGGACTTGTGTTAATGAGTGTCTGCGTTTGGGATAAGGGTACGGGTGCCATGGGAAGCCTCTATCGCTCTCAGTACGAGCTGGTTTTCGTATTCAAAAAAGGTAAGGCAAGCCACGTGAATAACGTGATGCTCGGTAAATATGGCCGCAACCGCACCAACGTTTGGAAGTATCCGTCAGCCAATATGAGTAAGGAGGGCCGGCAAGCGCTTAAGGGCCATCCCACGCCTAAACCAATTCCCATGTTCATGGACCTGATCAAAGATGTCACAAACATGGGGGACATTGTTCTTGACCCTTTTTTGGGCTCAGGCACCACGCTGCTTGCGGCGGAGAAGACGGGCAGGCGTGCTTATTGTATCGAAATTGATCCACTGTACGTAGATTTAGCTATCCGCCGATGGGAAGCGCTGACGGGTAAGCAGGCCCGTAAACTGACAGCGAATGAACTCCCGGCGGGCGCTGGGAATGCCAAGCAACCCCGTCGTAGGGAGCGTATCCATGGCCGATGATCATAAAACCAAAGATTACAGTGTTGGGCGAGGGAAACCGCCCAAACACTCTCAATTTAAACCAGGTCAAAGCGGCAACCCCGGCGGTCGTCCAAAGGGGCGGAAACGCATATTCATGAGCATGCTTGAGGAAATCAACAAGGAGATCAGCATTGTTGAAAATGGTGAGATCCAGAAGGTTCTCTGCGGCGATGCCATTGCGAAGCGATTGATCGCAAATGCCATATCTAAAGGCGACGCCAATGCACTTAAACTGATCCTGCAGCTTGAGCAGCAGGCGGAAGATCACCTTCAAAGTATCCAAAATGAAATCGCACCCATCTTCTCTCTCGCGGGACTTTCCTCTCCTTTTGCAGCATACAATTCTTATTATGAGCGTTACGCCGAGCAAGAGGCAGAACGGTATAAGAAGGCACTGGCTGCGATGATGAATGAGAGCTACGCCATGAGCAAAAAAGCCAAAGATAAACGTGGTCGATCGACAAAGAAAGAGCCCACTAAATAGCTTACTTGCAGCCTGCCACAGCCTCCCAGTACAGGAAACGGCCCATGCCGTTGTGGGTATCGTATTCTTGTAAAAAGTCGATATCCACCCCCTCCGGACAGGCGTCTGAAAGGGAATATTCCACGTACCTGCGGCTGGCGTTGGGCTGAAAATCGCCCAGTTCCGTATAGCCCGTCATGCGATAGTAAGGCTTACCGTCTTTATACTCCGTCAGCTGAGCCGATTGGAGCCGCATGGGCGAGCAGGCAGCCAGCAGGATTACTAAGGAAAGAGCGAAGAGGGTTTTAAGCATCACTTTGCCTCCAGCTCTTTACGCGCCTGGTCCAGCATGAATTGAACCTGGGTTCCCATTTTGCCGCCCGTACCCATATCGGTCGTTTTGCTCTGCCCAAAGACTGTCTGGTTGCCCATCGACATATAGCCAACCACACGCGTGCCGGCGGCGCCCACGGGGAAGGCGTTAAACCGGACAACGCTACGAACATCGGTGCCATATTTAGTGCCAAGGAGCGCTTGGGCCAAGATAGGCGATTGCTGGCTGCAAATCAGGTTATTGCTGCTCGAAGAGTCTATTTGCAGGCCGTGCCGATCGCAGATCTCAGAGAGCTTGCCGATGATGCGGTTGGTATCTTTCGTTTTAATAACGGTAGCGGGCTGCGTTACGGCCCCTACTTTTGGATGCGTGGTGCAGGCGGCCGTTAAGAGAATAAGTATCGGTACATATAGATAGTTTTTCATGGGTGAACTCCCGAGATAAAAAAAGCTGCCAGAGGGGTCTCTGGCAGCCGGGTGTTCAAAACCGTCACGTTAATAACGGCGCAATAGCCTTTAAGCCGAAGCTTTGGACATACGCCATCGCCACCCGGCCATAAAGAAACCGAGTGACATCCTTGATGCCTTTAGTGGGAAGGCACCAATAACGACTGATGCCAGCCGTTAACGTGACGGGTTTTGAAGCCCGGCGAATACGCAGACCACCTGCGTAAACACAAGCTTTAGGATATGGGAGGGGCGGATGAAGTCAAGTCTTTAGAGGCGGTATAGATGTCTAGTGGTAGACATCGCCGACTATAGCCTCTCAGGTGGAGAATATCGCGCAGATTACGTTACTCTCGTGCTCGCCAATGTCGCCGACCAGTCTTAAGAAGTTTGATATTCAGACGAGGAGCAAAACACGGCATATGGCGGTAGGCTTGGCGCCAACACCAGTTTCTCCTGCGCCTGGGTGATATTACTCGGCAAACTCTTGAACATGTGTATTTATCCACAGGCATTTCCGCCGCCACATGGGTTGCCGCGGCCGGTTGTACCGTGCAATAATCCTTCTCGCCCCTCCTGCTCTAGGACCGGGCGATTTTTTATGACCTCATATCGACCCGCAGCAAAAAGGACCGTCCGCCATGCCAAATAAACTGCCGAAATGGTTGATGGGAGTTTTTGTGCTAGCTGTTTTGGCAGCCTTCCCACTGTTGTCGCCGGGGGTAGCCTCTCAACAAAAGAGTGCGTCCGAAGCATCACAAGATCCAAGCAATCCAGATGTCTACGTGAAGATTGGCGATCAGGTTCTTCACCTGCGGTACAACGAGATATTTGGCCTTTTTAAGGATGGGAAAACAGTATCAAAGCAGGACCAGAATTCTATTGACCATCCATTAGTTGCTGATCGGATGTCTTTCATGGAGGAAATCTCTTTACCCGGCTACACTCAAACCTACACGGTCCAGTACCAGTTAAATTCAGCACACACAGATACAGGTATCGTCCTCTCTAAAATCAAAGAGGCCTTAGCTTCGGAAGAAAAGAGCTTAAAAGCTTTACCTAAGCATGGACAATTCTACAAATATACTTATAGCAAAGAGTACAATTTATACCAATATATATCGGCAAATAAAACTTTAGTTAATTCAAATGGAGATCCGCTGGTATTGAAATCATACGGAAACGAAACCAGTGTTTTAGAGTACTCAATTGCTTTTAATTGGCGCTCAAACATTCGTGTGCATATTAGAGAAAATGAATCTCCTGACAACTCACTTAAAATAGACGACATAGACATATGGCTTAAAGTTTATCCCCTTTATCTTCATTATTTGAATGACCGCGTTGTTAAATCAGAAGGAAAATAATAATGTCTTATTATCTTGCAACAAATCAACGCGCTCTCCTGCAAATTGCATTCAACGATGCAAATGCATCTTCTGTGAGCGAAGGAAAATTTGCGAGAGCTTATGAACTTTTGTTATCGATGATTTCCAATGATGGTACAGGCTCGGCCTATATATCTGAAAGTGACCTGGCTACTGTCAATTTGAATGCGTTCTACGCCAATTGGAAATCGACAGGCCTTGACACCGTTGATCGCGCAGACTGGACCAAGGTCGATCCCGGTATTGATAACGGAGCCTGGGTCTTTTTGGGCGGGGTCGCTAAGGTAAACTGGGGATCGCTTAATCCTTCTGGCGAGGAGGACGCTTATTCGAAATTTATTCGAGCTTATACCAAAAAGCAATACGAGATCAGATTTGGAACCCCGGCTACTGACGCTCAGGTCCAGGATGTGTCTAATGCTATCGCTTTTAATATTTTGCAGGAAATATTAGAGGAAGATAAGGGTAATGGAAAAATACCCGATATTGAGATAATCGCCGTAAATGATGCGGGTGCAGCCGCGCAATTTCTATTTGGTCTCGACGAGATAGGCGGATGGGCAGGCAACCCCTTCCTGACCACCGTCGGACACAACAGCTCTTATAATCAAAATATCTTGGTTTCGACGGGGGATACTTATCAGGTTCTTTCCGTTATAAAAAGCGTTCAGTTCGCCATGGTCTCCACTGGCGCCGGTACCGCTGAGGTGATATTCAACGTTGTAAAGAATGTCATACCGGGAGCCAATGACCCGTCAATCTGGGCATCGCTCCTGCTAGATGCCGTGAGCGGTCTAGAGAGAACTGAGACCAACAACTTTATCGAAGCTGCATATGGCGAAAATTATAATCTTATCACCACATCTTCTTCAAAAAATATCGTGTTGGGTACCAAGAATAGTGATGCTGCTATCCAAGGAACGTCGGGTGAAGATTTAATTCAGGGTGGGAAAGGTGATGATGTCATTGTCGGCTCGGCAGATGACGATATTATTGATGGTGGCGAGGGGGCGGATACTGTCGATTACACTGCAACTAGCAGTGCTTTGACTGTTAACATCAAAAATGCAGCACAGGCCCTAAGTTCGAATTACATTGGCTCCGTTACAAAAGCCGGCGCTAATATTGACGGCTTATTTAACGTCGAGGCGATCAAGGGCACATCTCTTAATGATACGTTTATCGTTCATGACATGAAAAATAATCTGTTGCTGGATGGGGGTGCCGGAGGTGAGGACAGCCTAAGCGTATTTTATTTTCCAGGTGCCGTAAATATAGACCTTATAAATAAAGCGGTAACGGCGGGCACATATAGCATAAGCTTTAATAATTTTGAAAAGTTTGAGGGCAATGCCCTGAATAATGTGTTTACTTCGAATGCAGGTGTTTTTTCTTTCGAAGGGCGTGGCGGCACCGACATTGTCGACTACAGCCAACTGGGCGGTGAAGATAACGAGGAATATTCCATCCACGTTGTCGCCAATATCGACGGTACCATTACCGTTACTAAAAAAGACGAAAACGACAATGTCATCGGCGTGGATACGCTCTCGGGCATCGAGCGCGTGATCGGCACCTCTGGCGATGACACGTTTGATCTGCGCGATGCCAATAATACAGGTATCAGTTTTATCGGCGGCGAGGGTATCGATACCTATATCGTCGATAATTCTACGCGCGCCAAAATCATCGAGGCGCCCATCGAAAGACTTGCAAGCTCGGGCGGCTCATCGGGCGGCGGGTCCACGCCGATCAGAAACGTTCTGCAGACAGACAATCCGCTGACACCCGGCACGTCATCCGGTCGTCGCACCGGCGGCGGCATCCAGGTCGACCCCGACGATCCGGGCACGGGTGGCGGTAGCGGTGGTGCGGGTGGTGGCTTTTATATTCCCCAAGGTATCAGCCACGTCGGTGCCTATGCAGTCGAAGAATTCCTCGAGGGTGATGATCCGTCCCCACCGCCGCCACCTCCACCCCCACCCCCCGGCCCTGGCGATGGTAGAGAGGGCTTTGGTCATGCAAGTGGATACATCTCGCCCCTGGTCATTGACCTCGATGGCGACGGCATCGAACTGACGGCGCTGAATGCCGCGGGCTCGGTTTATTTTGATCGCGACGGCGATGGCTTTGCCGAGGCGGGTGGCTGGGTCGGCGGCGGTGATGGCCTGTTGGCGATTGATGCCAACAATGACGGGCTGATCAACCACGGTCGCGAATTATTCGGTACCGCCAACGGTCATGTCAATGGCTTCTGGGCGCTGGCCGCCCATGACGAAAACCAGGATGGGTTTATCAACGCCCAGGATGCGGATTTTGCGCAGCTGCGCGTCTGGGTCGATGCCAACAATGACGGCTGGTCAAACGCCGGCGAACTCTCGACGCTGGCAGACCTCGCCATCACCGAGATTGCGCTGGGCTATGCTGATTATAATATCACGCTCGAGGGCAATAAAATCCTCCAGCAGTCATCAGCCACCATCAATGGCGCCAGCCGCACGGTGGCGGATGTGTATTTTGCGATTGATCGCATGAATTCTACCTATGCGGATGACTTTGAATTTGATCTCGACACCCTAGATCTGCCCAATTTGCGCGGCTTTGGCAAAACAGCCGCGCTGGATGCGGCGATGTCGCAAAACGGCCCACTTAAAACGCTGGTCGAAGATATCGCAGAGACAACCTTTGCCAATGCCTTTACGGGCGAGGGCGTGGTCGATCAGGTCTGGGCTATTCTGTACAAATGGACCGGCGTCGAGAACGTTGCCTTTGAGAGCCGCGGCCGCACGATTGATGCGCAAAAGCTAACGATGTTGGAAGCCTTTATTGGCGAGGCTTGGCGTGGGCAGCAAATCAACGGCAATCCGCATGGCCCCGCCGGGCGGACGCTGGCCGAAGCGGCGGAGCATTTCTTTGTTTATATGTATGCATCTCTGCTAGCACAGACAGGTGCAGCCGAGATTTTCACCGGCCAGACTCGCTACGACTCTGTGACGGGGCTGGTAGAGGGTGTTGGCGGGCTTGACCTTGATGCTCTTGATGATCTGGAAGCAACAGCCACGCTTCTCGGCAGCAACGCGGAAAAAGAAATTTTCTGGCAAAATGTGGTGCGCCTCATTGAGGGGACTCTGGGTACGGCCCAACTGAGTACCGGCGATCATGATGCGCTTAATGCTGCGATTGAAACCAGTACGGCCTCTCTTCTCACGCTGGCGCAGATCACCGCCGGGCTTTATCCCTACACGTCGCCCAACCTCGTCTACGGCACGACCAGCGATGATACGCTGTCGGGCAGCAGCCTTTATGATCAAATTCATGCTTATGACGGCAATGACACCATCTATGGCGGTGCGGGTCACGATCAAATTTATGGTTATGCGGGTGATGATACCCTCATTGGTGAGGCGGGCGCCGATAACCTTGAAGGCGGACTCGGCAATGACACCTATATCTATAACTTGGGCGATGGTGACGATGTTATTGTCGAAATTGGCGGCGCCAATGACGTGATTAAATTCGGCCCAGGCATCCTTCCCACTGACGTCAGCTATGAAAAGCAGGGTAGCGATAACCTGATGATTAGCATTAACGTTGCGGGTTACGAAGGTAAGATTTACCTGCCCTACTTTTTTCAAGCGCCTCAAATTTCCGTGGAAAAAGTCATTTTCGACAATGCCACTGAAGTTGTCCTGTCAAGTCTGGAGTACCCGACATATGGCACGGATGGAAACGACTACATCAACGGCTCAGACTATTTTGAGAAGGATGTGATCGAGGCAGGTGCGGGTGACGATACAGTTAATGCTGGTACAGGAAACGACACGCTGATAGGTGGGCGCGGCAATGACAGGTTAATAGGTGGCACAGGTGATGACCTATACGTTTATGCTGTAGGCGATGGGCACGATACTATTGTTGAAGGCTTTAATGGCGGCGTAGATACCCTGCATATTACGGGTGGGGTCACGGCTGGCGATCTTATGATCTGGTTGGATGCTAGCGGCAGCGTGAACATCCAGGTAGGCGAAGATCCGCGCGACGTTATTGTTATCGCGGCAAGTTACAGCGCAAATGCGACAGACGCAGCGCAGCGACTTGAGCGCATCATCTTTGATGACTCGAGTGAACTGGACTTTAGAGCTGGCTTGGTACTTGGTGGTCGTGGCGCCAATGATACCCTCTATGGGGGATCGGGTGTCGATGTACTGCATGGGCGTGGAGGCAATGATACTATTTTTGGCCGAGGTGGTGATGACACGCTGTCAGGTGGTAACGGAAGCAATGTCATCTATGGGGAAGCTGGAGGTGATACTCTTATAGCTGGACATGATGATGAGCTGCGTGGCGGAGAGGGCGATGATATCTATAAATTTGCCCCTGGATTTTCTGGCAATATCAAAACGCAAACCGTTAACGTGGTGGAAAACACGAATGCTGATTTAGCCAACAGCGGCAGCGATACTATTCGTATCGGCGGTGGGCTCACAGCCGCAGACCTGAAAATGTGGATGGATTCGAATCGTTACTTAACTGTTCAAGTGGGTAACGACAGCAAGGACACTTTTGTTATCTACGGTAGTGGTAACGCTCTGGGTGGCGACATTCATCAGCGTATCGAGCGCATTGAATTTGATAATGGTAGCTTTATCGATTGGACCAACGGTTTGAAACTTCTGGGTGGGGGTAATGCTAACGCTCATTACACTGGCGGCACGGGTCAAGATACGCTCATCGGCGGCTCCGGTAATGATACTATTTTTGCATATGGCGGCAACGACACGCTCAACGGCAACGGCGGCGATGACCAGATGTACGGCGGGCTGGGTGACGATGTTTATATCTTTAACCCCGGATTTGGTGCGGTTAATAAAGTAAATAACGCGAACGTTGTAGAAAGTAAAGAAAGTGATTTCCCGGGAAGTGGTTTTGACACCATCCGGATCGGCGGTGGCTTGACGGCTGCGGACCTCAAGATGTGGATGGACAGCTATAACCATCTAACCGTTCAAGTTGGTGCTGATAGCAAGGATACTTTTGTTGTTTATGCCAGCGGAAGCCCACTTGGTAGCGATCTCCACCAGCGTATTGAGCGAATTGAGTTTGATAATGGCAGCTATCTTGACTGGACCAACGGCCTGAAACTCCTGGGCGGCGGGTCGGTTAATGCCATCTATACGGGCGGGGTAGGGCATGACACGCTTATCGGTGGCTTGGGTAATGACACTATTTTTGCCCATGGTGGCAACGATACGCTCAACGGCAACGGCGGCGATGACCAGATGTACGGTGGTCTGGGCGACGACGTTTATATCTTTAATCCCGGCTTTGGCGCGGTTAATAAAGTAAATAACGCGAACGTTGTTGAATCCACGGAGGCCTCGTTTACCGGCAGTGGTTTTGATACTATCCGTATCGGCGGCGGCTTGACGGCTGCGGACCTCAAGATGTGGATGGACAGCTATAATCATCTTACTATTCAGGTTGGCGCCGATAACAATGACACATTTGTTGTTTATGGCGGCGGGAGCTCTCTTGGTAGCGACCTACACCAGCGTATCGAACGTATCGAATTTGATAATGGTAGTTTTATTGACTGGACGAATGGTCTCAAGCTCCTAGGCGGCCGCATTGGTAATGCCCATTACACCGGCGGCACAGGTGACGACACGCTCATCGGCGGCACGGGCAATGATGAAGTTTGGGGTCATGGCGGCAACGATACCCTCAACGGTATGAGCGGGGGTGACTACCTCTATGGTGGTACGGGCAGCGATGTTTATCTTTTCTCAGGTGCAGCCAGTGGTTTCGGTCACGATCAGATTATAGACTATCACAGTTCCTCTGCCGAGAACGATACCATCAAGATTGCAGGTGTTGCCTTCTCGGATCTGGCCTTTAGCCAGTCAGGTTCATCTCTTCTGATTACGTTTGCGAGCACATCCGCGTCGAGTATCCTAATTTATAATCAGTATAACTATGATACTGCCTTTAAAATCGAATACCTCGAGACCCAAGGTGGTTTCCTGTTTGATTTGGTCAACATGGTGCCGGTCAATCCGCCCAACACGGCGCCCGTCGCGCAAGATGACGCGGTTAGCGGTGCTTATGGCGCGGCGATCACGGGCAACGTCCTAGCCAATAACGGCGCGGGTGCAGACAGCGACGCCGATAATGATACCCTATCCGTTGTGGCCCAAACATTGACCACTACGAATGGCAACACGGTCGCTTTGCTGGCGAATGGTGATTTTACCTTCACCGCCCGTAATGGTTTCCTGGGCGATGATACCTTTAGTTATGCCCTCAGCGATGGCGAGGGTACTGACACTGCGGCGGTTACTGTAACGGTGAATGCACCAACAGGCGCAATTGTTGGAGATGCGAATAATAATATTCTGAACGGCAACAGTAACAATGATGTCTTGTTTGGTTTGTCAGGCAACGATACCCTCTTTGGCCAATACGGTAATGACACACTCTATGGCGGTGACGGTGATGACCGCCTGTGGGGTGATGATGTCGGCTCTCCAAACGTCAACGACGGTAGTGACGTCCTGTTTGGTGGTGCCGGTAATGACACCTTATGGGGCCGCGGTGGTAATGACACCCTTGAGGGTGGCGCGGGTAACGATAGTCTGCTGGGCAGTGATGGCGTCGATACGGCTGTGTATTCGGCGAATAGCAGCGGCTTTATTGTCTATCGCGTTAACACCAATGACTACATGGTCCTCGACACCAATCAAAATGGACTTGGCCTGGATTATATGAATGCGGTTGAATTCGTCCAGTTCAACGATCAGACTCTGGACCTTGCGGGCCTTAATCTAAGTATAGCCGGTGCTGGCTGGGGTCAGGCGGCTACGGTAAGCGGTACATCAGGCGTCGACAGTATTAACGGCACCGCGGGTGCCGATACGCTCCTGGGTCTGGAAGGTAACGACCAGCTGTTTGGTAAGTATGGCAACGATACCTTATACGGCGGTGACGGTGATGACCGCCTGTGGGGTGATGATGTCGGCTCTCCAAACGTCAACGACGGTAGTGACGTCCTGTTTG
>JAIXUW010000032.1 GCA_027483355.1 Alphaproteobacteria bacterium | reverse complement strand
TGGGCGGCAAAGAAACCGTGAAAGAAGGCCTATTGCCCATTCAACACGCGATGGTGGTCGGCAACAAGGAATACCGTTTTACGGTGGCCGCCGGCGAGCGTTCGTTTATCACGGTGACGTCTGACAGCTGCGATTATCCCTGATAGCCAAGTCACAAAAAAACGCCGCTGGTTTGATGACCAGCGGCGTTTTTATTTGGTCCCGTTTTACTTTTGCTGCCAGCTGCCATCGGCGCTCTGTACGTATTCGCCGGGCTTGGCGCTGATGATCAGTTTCTTGCCGGCCAGCGCTTTCACCTGTTCCAGTCCTGTGCCGTTTTTGGCGGCAATGGCCTGATACTTGGCAAGACGCTCGGCATTGGTGGCGGCCACCAGTGCATTCACCTCGGCCGACGCCGAGACGGCACCCAGCATACCGTCGGGACGTTCGCCCACCAGGCCTTGCGATTTAGCGGCATCGACCGAGAGCGCTGCCAGGGCGAGACCCATACTAAAAGACAACGCCATGATCGTCATCACCACAGTGCGAAGAGTTTTTTTCATTGTATAAGCTCCTGTAAATTATTTCACGCCGAACAAATCGGGATCTTCCGCGAAGGCATCTTCGAGGTCTTTTTCGACCCTGACGCGGACCTCTTGCTCGATCTTGATATTCATGTTGATTTCGATGGGCTTGTCGGGTGCCTGCACTTTGACAGTGGGCGTGCAAGCGCCAAGGGCCAGCAGCGCGCAAGCCGCCAGCAGCGGGCCGGGTAGGCTGCGAAAGATATCATTCTGGGAGGGCATTGTTTTCCTCAAACTGTTCGAGCTGTTGTTCGATGGTATCAGGTATGGTCGAGTTGCCTGGCGCATATCTTAGAATATTTTGCAGGGGACCTTCCACGTTCAAATTCAGTTTAACAGGATGTCCACCATAAAGATCTGGGTTTTTTCCCTCAATCGTCAAGGTAACAGTTTGATCACCCACCAGATTTCCACTTAAACCCATGCGCAAGTTGGAAAATTGAAAATTGGCGAGCGCGGTGCGCAGGGTGACAATATGTGTATTCGTGTCATCCTTTAAGAAACTTGGCAACTGCAGGGGGGCGTACTTTAAGACGCCCGGACCCGTGCTTTGCAACACCCCGTTATCAAGCACGATGCCATCAGCAGTCAGCGTCAGTGGCAGCGTGCCGTCCACTTCGCCGCTGGCAGAGAGTCCCTCCATGGGCGCCACGGCGAATAATTTTTCGAGATCCAATCCGCCGGCGCCCAGCGTGATGCGCCCCGTCGGCTTGTTAAGATCAAGCGCAAAAGGGGCCACAATAATCTTACCACCCGCCATATCCATGCGGCCGTCATGCAATGTCAGTTCGTGACCGTTTTTAAGACTTAAGGTCAGCAAGCCGTTTGCCAGCGGCAGACCGGCGGTGAAAGCGCCCACGGCCACTTGTTGTTTGCTGAAGGCGGGGGGCGTCAGACTGTCAAAGGCAAGCACGCTGTTAAGCCCGGTAAACGGAAAATCTCCCGCATAGGCGCCCGCGACATTTTCAAGCTTGATCTGACCTTTGCTGGTCAGCGTCCAGGCATCGTTTTTCCGCTGCCAGTTCAACGCGGCCCAAGCCCCAAACCCGCCATAAACATCGCTCAGGTATTTTTCACTGACCGGGAAAAAGGCGTCGAGGGTTGTCACACCCTGGACCAGTTGCAAGGGTTCAAGTCGGGCGCGCAGCTGGCCGCTGTTTTCTTGGCTATTGTGCAGGCCGCGTGCCTTCACCATCAAAGCACCCAATTGGCCCGTAACAGTCATCGCAAACCCGGTGGTAGATGGTTGAGACGAGAGGGCACTTAATTCAGCGGCGAGCTTGAGGGGCGTGAAAGCGGCAGGCTTGGCGGTGCTGACAATTTCAGCAACGCTGATCGTTCCGCTGGCAACGGGGTAGGGGTACAACACCGCTTCAATGTTCAGCGCCAGGTTGCCGAAAGATACCTGGGGGATTTGCGCTTGGGCTTTGTCTAATTGAACGTTCAGCGTCTTGGTATCTGGTTTATAAGACGCCACCAAAACCGGCATATCAATTTGCCACGGCTGATCTGCCACAGTCAGCGCCATATTTAAGGGCTGTTTGTTGTTATCCAGGATAATCGCCTTTGCCGCCGGGTCATAAGACACCGCCAGATCCGCCTCGGCGTTGAGCTTTCTGAAAGACGCACCGGCTGATAAATCTTTTGCCGCGAGGCTGAGTTGCCCCACGAGCTGCTGATAAGCCGCCACGTCACTATAGGCTTCGGCCGTTGGTTTCGCGAGGGTGCCATTTCCTTTTACGCTGAGATAACCGCCCAAACCGGCAACATTCAGTTTTTGCAGATCGGGCAAGTTGATATCAAGGCGCAGCTCGGCCACTTCGGTCGCGTCATTACGCGTCACATTCGCTTCAATCTCTACCCGGCCTTTGCCGTCACTCTGGGCAAGTTCGGCGTCCAGCAAAGCCTGCAGGCGCGCCGCATCGCCGGACATTGACAGGGACAGGTCAGTGAAAGGTATTTTGGCAATCTCGGCCGCCCCCGCCGCCAGCTGCGCGTTGATCAGGGGCAGGGCACTATCAGCGGTGGTTTCGATATTCACCCACCCACCCAGACGACGCAGCGTGGCCTGGGGTAGCGTGATTTGTCCGCTGTTGATATCGATCTGGCCTTTGGCAAGCCCGGTCAGCGTGTCAAATGTAACACTGCCGGCAGCGTCCAGGGTCAGGGCGGATTGATCGGGCGTGGTGGTAATTTTAAATATCGCCTGGTAATCATCGCTGCGCTCAAAAACCTCGGCCGAGACCAAGAGGACAGGCAAGGCGCCGAGATGAATACGGCCATTGCCAAAAACACCTTCGGCAAAGTGCAGATCCAAACCACGCAGCGTTTCAGTGAGATTAAAAGTTACATCTTTTTCCGTACCAGAGGTGGGCGGCTTATATTCGAATCCCTCGACAACGATTTTATCCAAACGACCCTTTGTCAAAGCAGCGGGGCTGGCGTAGAGGGTGACTTTATCAACCTGCAGACCTAAACGTGGCAGATTTACGTTTGTCAGAACAGTACCGCTGGGCGACCAGGCGATGTGGTGGATTGTGCTGTCTGGCCAACCCGCAAGGGTCAAAGTTTTCTCAAGCGTTCTCTCAGCAAAAACCAACAAACCGATGATCAATAGGCAAATTAGGCCTAATGACGCGAGGCCCAGTGCTTTAAAAGTCAGCGATTTTTTTAAAAGAGAGGGCATGTAGGGGGACTTAAAACCAAAATGGGAAACTTACCAATCAGGCAGCTTACGCCTTGAATTATCTGTCTTTAGCGGCATTATAGCGCCACATCAGACCAGTTATCTTTTGAGTCTGCCCAAAGAGTCCCATGGAGTAAATCACTATGTTCATTTCCCCCGCTTTTGCCCAAGAAACGGCAGTCGCTGCTGATGCCGTCGCCCAACAGCCTGGCATTTTTATGTCGATGCTGCCCCTGCTGCTGATCTTGTTCATTTTTTATGTGATGGTCATTCGTCCGCAAAACCGTCGCATGACGGAACATCGCGCCATGCTGAAGGCGCTTGTGAAGGGTGATCGGGTCGTCACCGCCGGGGGTATTCTCGGCCGCGTCACCCAACTGCCCAACGATGACGATGTGGTGGTTGAGATTGCCCCGGGCGTTGAGGTCAGCGTCCTGCGCCACACCATCATGACCAAAACCGATGCACTGGGTACCCCCAGCGTCAGCAAAAAGTAAAACTGTCGACGTCTTTACTCTGGTTACAAAGGGCTTTGCGCCATGCTCAATATTCCTAAATGGAAAATCGTTGTTTCGTTATTGCTGGTCGTGCTGGGTCTTGCCTATGCCGCGCCCAACCTGCTGCCCGTCGAGACGCGCGAACGCATGGCGCAAACCCTGCCAGGCTGGCTACCCCAGAAGGCCGTTAACCTGGGACTTGATCTGCAGGGCGGCGCCCATTTGCTTTTGCAGGTCAATCTTGATTCCGTAATGAATGACCGCTTTGACTCACTCCTGGAGGCGATACGCGCAGATCTCAGACGGGAGCGCATCAATATCAGCGAGGCGCGAGTTATTCCCAACGGGGCCGGGTTTACGCTACGCCTGCCAGCTGAAAATCGCGACGCCACCATCCGTCAGGTACGCGAGATTTTATCTGGTTATGGCATCGATACTGTTGTCGATATCGACGCCGAAAGCGGCCGCGTCACCGTTGTCTATACCGAGGCGGGACTGACTAATATCCGCAGCCAAGTGGTCAATCAATCGATTGAAATCGTCCGTCGCCGCGTCGACGAGACCGGCACCAAGGAACCCGTCATTCAGCGCCAAGGCGCCGATCGCATCGTTTTGCAGCTGCCTGGCGAAAACAACCCGGCCCGCATCAAAGAATTGTTGGGCAAGACCGCCAAGCTGTCGTTCCACCTGGTCGATATGGAAGCAACCCGGCCGGGCGTCTCTTCCCGTAGCCTGCCGATGCAGGAAAACGGCCAGTCGATTATCGTGCGCAAGCGCGCCCTCATCACCGGCGATATGCTGACCGATAGCCAGGCCGGGTTTGACCGCAATATGCCGATCGTCAGCTTTCGTTTTAACGCCATTGGCGCCCGGCGTTTTTGCGATGTCACCCGCGAGAACGTTGGCAAACCGTTTGCCATCGTTCTGGATGAACAGGTCATCAGCGCCCCCAACATCAACGAGCCGATCTGCGGTGGTAATGGCATGATCAGCGGTGATTTCACCGTCAAGGAAGCCGCCGATCTGGCCCTACTGCTGCGTGCCGGTGCCCTGCCGGCGCCGCTGGATGTGGTGGAGGAACGCAGCGTTGGTCCCTCGCTTGGCTCGGATTCGGTTGCATCGGGCAAGCTGGCGTCTGTTGTTGCTTTCGCGCTTGTCTGCTCGTTCATGTTTGCGTCTTACGGTTTGTTCGGCCTATTTGCCAGCCTTGCCCTGTTGATCAATATTATTTTGATCTTCGCGGTGATGTCGGTTCTGCAGGCAACGCTGACCTTACCGGGGATCGCCGGCATCGTCCTCACTATGGGTATGGCGGTGGATGCCAACGTTCTGATCTATGAACGCATTCGTGAAGAAATGCGCAATGGCCGCAGCGTAATGCCCGCCGTCGATAAGGGATTTGAACTGGCCATCAATACTATTATCGATTCACAACTGACTTCACTGGTGGTGGCGCTGATGCTGTTCTCGTTTGGCACCGGGCCGGTCAAAGGTTTTGCGGTGTCGATGTCGATTGGCATCATCACCTCGATCTTTACGGCTACCATCATCACGCGTCTGATGGTCATCGCCTGGTTGCGTTCGCGCCGTCCTGCGACACTAACGCTTTAATGCTTATACAGAAACGGTTTACGCCATGAAACTTCTCAAGCTTATCAAAGATCAGACCAACGTCGATTTCATGAAGCCGCACAAGCTGTTTTTGTGCCTGTCGGCGGGGCTGATGATACTCACTCTCGTTTTACTGTTTACCCGTGGGCTCAACCTGGGCATCGATTTTACCGGTGGTATTATGCTGGAGATTGGTAAACCGGCCGGCGTGAGCATCGAGCAAATCCGCACCGACCTCAGCGGTATCAGCGAACGCGCTGTGTCTATCCAAGAATTCGGCTCGGACGAGATCATGATCAAGATCCCGGGCGCAGAGGCGAACGTGGCGCAGCAAAAAGCCCTGCAGAATGCGGTCAACGAACGCCTGGGCGGGAATATCGATTTCCGCCGCACAGAATATGTCGGCCCGCAAGTGGGCAGCGAACTGATCAAAACCGGCGTCATGGCCTTTGGTTTTTCCATGCTGGGGATCATGGCCTATGTCTGGGCGCGGTTTGAATGGCAGTTTGGTATTACCAGCCTGATGTCGCTGATCCATGACGTGCTGCTGACCTTATTATTTTTCATCGTCACCCGGATTGAATTTGATTTATCCACCGTGGCGGCCGTTCTGATGGTAGCCGGTTATTCGATCAACGATACCATCGTGGTGTTCGACCGTATTCGTGAACTGCTGCGTAAATACCGCAAAATGCCGCTCGCGGAGCTGCTTAACCTCGCGGTTAACCAAACGCTGTCGCGCACGCTGCTGACGGGGGTGGCGACCATCCTTGCGCTGATCGCTCTGGCGGTATTTGGCGGCGCGGTTATTCAAAGCTTCACGCTGGCGCTCTTGGTCGGGATTATCGTTGGGGTATATTCGTCGATCTATATCGCCGCCCCCGTTTTGATGTATCTGGATCTGCCGCGCGCCCCCACGGAAGAAAAAGAAGCGGTGTCGCAGCGCCCCTGAGAAACACGCAACAAAAAAAGACCGGTAAATTCTACCGGCCTTTTTTGTATCTTCACTTGCCTTAAGCTGCTTTGTCGGCAGCTTCGAATTTCTGCAAGGCAAAATCCCAGTTGATGAGATTTTCAACAAAGGCCTTCAGGTAATCCGCGCGACGGTTCTGGTAGTCCAGATAATAGGCATGTTCCCACACGTCACAACCGATCAACGGGGTTTTCCCTTCAAGGAGTGGAGATTCACCGTTTGGCGATTTGGTGACTTCCAGCTTGCCGTCCTTGCCGACCACCAGCCAGACCCAGCCGCTGCCGAATTGGGCAAGACCGGTATCGACGAATTTTTTGTTGAAGCCTTCGCGGCTTTCGAAGCTTTCGTTGATTTTCTTTTCAAGGGTACCCGGCAGGTTGCCACCCCCGTTTTTCTTCATGCTGTCCCAGAAAATGGTGTGGTTGTAAATCTGGCCGACGTTATTAAACAGCGGGCCCGGACCTTTTTTGTGAGCCTCAAGGACGGCTTGTTCCAAAGGCAGATCGCCAAGGCCGGTGCCTTCGGATAATTCATTGGCTTTATCGACATAAGCTTTGAGGTGCTTGCCGTGGTGCAGCTCCATTGTTTGGGCTGACACATACGGGGCAACCGCGTCGTGGGCATAGGGGAGGGGATTCAACGTAAAGGGCATGGGCCGTACTCCTGATTAAAAGGCTATCAAAATCGCCTTTCAAGATAGGATATCGCCGCTCGGCTGCCAAGGCAGGATACCAAAAGAATATTTTTGATAACGTTCATTTAAACGGGAACTATTCAAAACCCGAAGTATCGAAAATGACCGTTTGTTCGTCGAACTCGGGATCAACATAGATAAATCCCAGCCAGCGCCAGCGCGGCTCTTCGCCGGGCGCTGTTTCAACCGGCAAGGTGCAATTCAACCGGGTACGCCGGGCATTAAAGGGCCGCGCGGGCCGTAGCTCGACCCTTTGACCCGCGATGCTGGTGGTTGCGACCTTGCCCTGACCGGAGACAAAACAGGCCAGACCCGACAGCGAGCGGATGTTCGGCGACACCGTAAAGCCAATCAGGGGCGGGTTATCGCGCAAAACCGGGTCTTCGGGGACAGCATCGGTTACCGGCAGTGGAAGGGCGGCAGCGGTTTGGCGGAAGCGATCCAGATCACCGCTAAGGTCATTCAAGACGAAGCGGGGTAGTGCCAGTCGATCAGCACGGTCGTAGGCAACGCCTGCGTGATAGCCAAGAGCCGCGTCAAAATTATACTCCGACAGCTTATTTTTAAGATCTTTGGTGTATTCACCATAGGGCCAGGCAAAATAGCGGGGCGTGGTACCCAGTTCTTCTTGAAAACGCCCGATGGCTTTGTTGATCGAGGCAGTGTTGCCAGGCATATCCTGGCTCACCATATGCGCATAATGCGCGGGCAAAATACCCAGTTCGACCGATTTATCTTTGCTTAGCTTGCGCAAATCATCCCATGTCAGAGAGCCAGGCTCTTGGCGATCAATCGCCTCGCTGTTAAAAAAAACGGTATAGGGGTAACCCGCTGCCGTCAAAATAGGTTTGATGCGCTCCAAGGTCGCTGTATGGGCACCGTCAAAAGTCAGCACCACCGTTTTGGGCGACAGGGCAGCCCCCGTCTTAAAAGCATCAATCACATCGGCGAGGGGAGCGACGACATAGTTCTCTTTTTGCAGTTCTCTGATGTGGGCGCTGAATTGCTCCAACGACAGGCTGACATGGGGCATGTCATCATCGCCCACACGCTGATAGGCATAAATCACAGCGTACGATTGATCAGCAGTGACAGCAGCGCCAGCTGGCGCGCTTAGGGAAATAGACAGGGCAAAAACCACCCATAAAACCAACAGAGACCTGTGCCAGGATTTGAAGTTTTGGGGTATGCGTGTATAGTCAGCCGGCATAATTATTGACATCACAGGTCGTCAGAGGCCCGTCACCAGAAGGAACGATGGAATGAGCCCCACTATAATGCCAGCCGAGGTTCAGGACCAGCTTTTTCGCACCGCCCGCACTGCCAATGCCTGGCAGGATAAAGCGGTAGACCCGGACCTGTTGCGGCAGATTTTTGATGTGATGAAATTCGGGCCCACGAGTGCCAATTGCTGTCCGCTGCGTCTCGTTTTTGTAAATACGCCGGAAGGGCGGGAAAAGCTTAAAGCCTGTCTCGACGCCGGTAACGTCGCCAAGGTCATGCAGGCACCCGTGACCGCCCTGTTTGCCCGGGACATGAAATTTTACGAACATCTGCCGCGGCTGTTTCCGCACGCCGACGCCAAGGCATGGTTTGCCGGCAATGACAAGCTGATCGAAAGCACCGCCACCCGGAATGCAACCCTTCAGGCCGCCTATTTTATGGTGGTGGCGCGAGGCTTTGGGTTGGATTGCGGCCCGATGTCGGGGTTTGATGTTGAGAAAGTGAACGAGAACTTTTTTGCTGATGGGCGATATAAGATCGATTTCATTTGCAGTCTGGGTTATGGCGATCATAGCAAGACTTTTCCACGCTCGCCCCGTTTTGACTTTGATGATGTGTGCAGCTTTGCCTGAGAAGAAAATGCGCGTTCTGGCCATTCATACCGCCTCGGCCCGTCTGTCGTTGGCCTTGGCCGAGGGATATGACGGCGCGCCTGATGCCAAGATTGTCTTCAGTGCCGAGATCGACGACCCGCGTGATCAGGGCGATTTCCTTTTACACCAAATTGATGAACAGCTTAAAGAGCAGCAGATAAAATATCACGATCTTGATCTGCTGGCGGCAGTCACCGGGCCCGGCAGCTTTACCGGCATTCGTATCGGTCTGGCGGCGCTGCGCGGTTTTGCCTTGGCGGCAGATGTGCTGGTGGCGGGTGTTAATAGTTTTGATCTGCTGCGTGCAAGCGTACCTGTCATTACATCGCATAGGCTGATGGTGATCGAGTCATGGCGGGAAGAATTATATTTTCAATTGAATGATCAAGTTCCCTTTAACGTGATGCCACAAAAGTGTCTGGCAAGGCTAGATACCATCAAGCCAAGCGAGCTGACCCTGATGGGTGATGCCGCCGATAAAATGGCGCCGCATTTACCGGGGGCTATTGTCAATAGTTGCCTACCAACCGCAACTGATCTTGCGCGTCTGATGATCGCACGGGCGGATCTGCGTGCAGGCGACGCCATGCCGTTTTATTTGCGGCCGGCGGATGTCAGCTTGGGTAAAGGGAACCGCCAACTCAGTACAGCCGGGGCATAGCACATGGACAAGAAAGACAGCGACCTGATTGCACATACGGCACGCATCGTGGCCGGTTATGCATCGCATCATAAGGTCGACGATTTGACCGCCCTTATCCGTCAGGTCCACACCGCCCTCAGCCGGTTAGAAGGGGGCGAGCCCGCTCTTCATGCCTATGCCCTCAGCGAACCGGCAGTGCCGATCGCCAAGTCGGTCATGCCCGATTACATCATTTGCCTGGAAGACGGCAAAAAGATGAAGATGCTCAAACGCTATTTAAAAGCCACCTATAACCTGACGCCCAAAGCCTACCGGGAAAAATGGGGTCTGCCGGACGATTACCCGATGGTGGCCCCCAATTACGCCGCCAAACGCAGCCAATTAGCGAAAAAGAGCGGTTTGGGCAAAGAGCGTAAATAGTTATTTTGTTTCAATAATATCATATTGACATAAATGTTCGCCGTTGTATTGTCCCTCAGCATCATCATGAGGAGATAAACATATGCAAAAAATCATCAAAATTTTTAGCGAAAAATTCGACAACACGAACTATCGCCAGGCATTTTTCGGCGCACTGGGTGCCGTCGCTATCGGTGCCGGCGCGGGTGTCGTCATTACCAGCGGTCTCGGCTTTGCCGGTTTGGCCGCAGCAGCAACCCTGCCCACGATCATCAGCGGTGCCACGACCGGCGCTTTGTTAACCTCTGCTTTTGTTGGCCTTACTACTTTGTTTCTGGGGCCGTGGATTGCCATGGCAGGCGTCTTTCTGGGTAATCGCCAAGGCGGTGAAATATCCGGCGCGCTTGATGCGACACTGATTGCCGGCGCTGCCAGCTTAGCGGTTCTTGCGGTAACAGACGGTCCCCGTCTGATGAGCGAGCGTTTTCCGACACCAGAGCAGCGTGTCGTAAAAGCGGCAAACAAGGCATTCACATGCAAAAGCGCCTCGAACGATGTACAGGTCACCCGCAACACGCAAGGCGAGCCAACTACCGTCACAGTTACCTGCCGCCGTTGAGACTAAAATATTTTTAACTATTCAATGCCTTCGCGCGGTCGCAAGCCGCGCGAAGTGCTTTTTGCATGAGGGCTTTGAGGCCTGTGTCGTCCTGCATGAGGACGTTAAGCGCGGCCGCTGTGGTACCATTCGGGCTGGTGACCGTTTCGCGCAGAATAGCGGGGCTGACTTTAGTTTCGTATGCAGCGAGAGCGGCGGCGCCAATCACCGTTTGCCGCGCCAGTTTGGCAGCCGTCTCGACGGGCAGGCCCAGATCTTCGCCGGCTGCCTGCATACATTCGATCAGATGAAAGACGTAAGCAGGACCGCTGCCAGATAGGGCGGTGACAGCATCCAGCATGGCTTCATCATCGAACCAGATAACCTCACCCACGGTTTCAAGCAGACGTGTGGCCAAAGCCTGATCCTGAGTGGTCACAGCCGCCACCGCATATGCGCCGGTAATTCCCTGGCCGATGGCGGCGGGGGTATTGGGCATAGAGCGGATGATGCGGATATTATCGCCCAAATGTTTTTTGAAGAAAGCGGTGGTACGCCCTGCGGCAATCGAAATAATCAAACTACCTGCGTCGGCAAAGGCACGGTAAGCCGGCAGAATGTCAGGCAGGGTCTGCGGCTTAACCGCAAAAACGATCACATCGGGATGAAAGCCAGGCGGCAGGTCGGCCGGAGATTTCAGGTTGCGGGCCGTATCAACCACCAGGATATCGTCAGCGATTTTTAGGTCATGCCAGCGATGCAGCATGGCGCTGCCCATTTTGCCAGCCCCCACCAGCAACAAGCGCATTTTGATTTACGCCTCGCCCACGGTTTCGAATACCGCGGCGGAGAGGTTTTCCTGCAAACGCACGTCGCCCGCTTTGAGCATTTCAAAGGTGCTGTAAAAACGGTTGCATTCGGCCACGGCCACGTCGATCACATCGGCCACCATCTCAACGGCGATCTGGCTGGGGATCAGACGGAACAGGAAGGTATAGCGAAAGCTGGGGTATTTGCTTTTGTTCGACATATCAAAATGGCCGAGCCACAGATTTTGGTTGATCTGTTCCAGCGTGCGGGCGGCGGTTTCGTAATTGCTATCGTTGATTTCAATCGGCAGCGAGCAGGCAAACAGCACCGAGGCGAATTCATCCTGCCATTCCATGCAAATATCATAGGTGCCGCCATTTTGGGCGGGTACGGTAAGGGTCAGAAAGGTGTCATCCTCGCGCGCGCATTTCCACTGGCGATTTTCGGCCAGATCCTCGATGAGATCGAGGACGTCGCTGTCTTCGTGGTTTTGCAGATCGAAAGGGACATTCAACATGATTATTTCTTCTTTTTGGGTTTAGCTGTTTTTTTGGCAGCCGGTTTTTTAATGCTCGGCTTTTTACCCTCTAAGGCGGCCAGGCGCTTTTCGAGTTCGATCTGCCGTTCGCGGGCTTTTTCGGCCAAGGCCTCGACGCGTTCAAATTCGCTGCGGGTGACCATATCCAGTTCGCCCATGACCTGCTCGACGCCCTCGCGGACCATGCCCTTAATCTGCTGGCGTACTTCATGGAAAGACCCCATGGCGCCGGTCATCATCCGGGCGAGATCGTCTAAAAACTTAAGATTGCCGTCTTTGTTTCTCATAATACCCTCGAATTCATGCATGGTTTATCACGCGGCCAATAGTACACGCAACAGTAATGTGTAATAGTCTTAAAATACAAAGAGAAAATCACGGATTATACCGCTTATGGCCCTCCCATTCCCTGAAATTGACCCGGTGGCGCTGAGTCTGGGCCCGTTCCAGATCCGCTGGTACGCCCTGGCCTATCTGGCGGGTTTTATCGGGGGGTGGAAATACGCCATTTGGCTTGCCAATCAAGCGCCCGGGCGCAGGCCCAATGCCGTGGACGCCGACAATATCCTGCCGTGGATGGTTTTGGGGGTGATCCTGGGCGGGCGGCTGGGGTACGTGCTGTTTTACAATCTTGGCTACTACATCGACAATCCGCTGCAAATTCCGGTCATCTGGGAGGGGGGTATGTCTTTCCACGGTGGCCTGCTCGGGGTGGCGGTTGTCTGTATCGCCTATGCGCGGTTCTACAAGTTCAGCGCGCTGGCGCTGGGTGACCTGATCGCTACCGTGGTGCCCATCGGCCTTTTCTTTGGTCGTCTGGCCAACTTTATCAATGGCGAGTTGTTTGGCCGCGTTACCAATGTGCCCTGGGCGGTGTACTTCCCCTACGGCGGCGGTTTACCGCGTCACCCCAGTCAACTGTACGAAGCCTTCCTTGAAGGGATCGTGCTGTTTTTCGTGTTGCTGTGGTGCTGGAGACAGCCGAAAATACGCCAAGCACCAGGGATGATTTTTGGGATATTTACGATCGGCTATGCGCTCAGCCGTTTTGTGGTCGAATTCTTTCGCGAACCCGATCCGCAAATCGGGCTGATCATGCAATATTTTACAATGGGGCAAATCTTGTGTCTGCCCATGATGGTAGCTGGAGGCTTGCTGATTGCTTATGGGCGAAAACATCGCACCGCAGAATAAGCCGCTCTCGCCTTTTGCGGCGCAACTGGCGGTCCGTATCAGCCGCGAAGGGCCGTTGACGGTCGCCGCCTTTATGGAGGCCGCCGCCCACGAATACTACGCCACCCAAAAGGTTTTCGGTCGCAGTGGCGATTTCACCACCGCCCCCGAAATCAGCCAGCTGTTTGGCGAAATGATTGCCGTCTGGCTGACCGATATGTGGATGCGCCTGGGCCGCCCCGAACACGTCCAATTGATTGAACTGGGGCCGGGCCGGGGGACACTCACCGCCGACATCATGCGGACCTTGAAAGCCTGGCCGGATTTTCAAAACGGTATCAGTCTACACCTGGTCGAAAACAGCCCGCGGCTGCGCGACGTGCAAGCCACGGCGCTGACGAAATTCACTCCCACGTGGTATGACCGTCTCGACGATGTGCCGGT
>JAIXUW010000319.1 GCA_027483355.1 Alphaproteobacteria bacterium | reverse complement strand
TCGGGTAAGTCAACGCTGCTGGCGGCGGGTAACCGGATGTTGATTGAATCGACGCATGGCTGCGGCAAAATGCTGACTTACGAGGCGCCGATCGAGTTCACTTATGATACCATCACCTCGCGCCGCTCGCTGGTGGCGCAGACGGAAATCCCGCGCCACTTGCCGACCTTTGCCGCCGGGGTGCGGAACGCCCTGCGCCGTAAGCCTGAAATCATCATGGTGGGTGAAGCGCGTGACCGCGAGACGATCAACGCCGCGATTGAAGCCGGTCAGACCGGTCACACAGTTTATGCGACGGTACATACCACCGGCGTTGCCGCCACCATCCGCCGCATGGTCTCGACGTTCGAGCCCTCCGAGCGGTCGGAGCGTGCATATTCGCTGATGGAAACCATTCGACTGATCGTGACGCAGACGCTCGCACCTAAAATTGGCGGCGGGCGCGTGGCTTTGCGCGAATATATGCCCTTCACTGAAGAAGTTCGCGAACGCATGCTGAATCTACCGTTTGACCGCTGGCCCTATGAATTGATGGCGATGGTGCCCAAATACGGCAAGACGATGGAACAGGCGGCGAAAGACGCCTTTGATGCTGGATTAATCGAACGGCGATACTATTTAATGTATGCACAAGGCACCAAAGCTGCCGAAGAGGCGCTGGGCATCACGCATGACGAGACCGATAAGGCATAAGGGGCGCGGAGCATGAGCTGGCATTGGCGCAACACCATGAAACCGGTCCGCTTTTTTCATTTCGACGCGCGCGCAGGTTTGTTCGTGGTCTTGCTGCTGGTCCACTTCCGCTTGTGGACTTTCATGCTGCTGGTGACGATTTTTACGATCTTCTGGATTTTGGAACGCAAAGGCCTGTCGTTTTCGGCCGCCTTGCGCGCAGCCCGCCTCTGGCTGGTCGGCAAGCACCGCCCCGCCTGGCTGTGGACCCGGCGGCGCAAGCTGATCGATACGGGGTCACGTTAAAATCAGCGGCCGAAGGGATCGTTGTTTAGCGGACGGTGGGCGCGGATTTCGGCGGAAATGCGCGTGATGCTGTCGGCAAGCTTGGCCATGGCAGTCAGTTGCTCTGCGCCATTTATATAAGGCGTTTGAGTACCGTATTCTTCCTTCGCTTCTTTGATGGCTTGAGCCATCTCATCGGCCATGCCGTTGAAAGCGGTTTTCAAGGTCTCGGCCATGGCGGCGAGGTCTTTGGTGGTAACGGACATTTAAGTTGCTCCAGATTCGGTAAATAAGACATCAAAATATGAAAAACAAATGGGCGCGTCAAGTTTTTGCTAACCGCATTGATTTCACGGCGCTTTCAGGTGTAGGGTCATCAGGTCTGGCGTTGGGGGATTCCCCTGGGCCCGATTGCCCGTAACTCTGTCCTGCCTTGCGAAATATCATGAGCCGCAAAATCGCTACTTTTTCCGCGCCTTTTGGCCGTTGCCTCACGGCAATGGGCCTTGCGTTGCTGCTCCTGCCCATGACGGCCGAGGCGGGCTTTGAAATTCGCGGTGCCGGTATTCCGCAGCCGCCGCCGATGTCAGGTGGCGCGATTGAAAGCGATTCAACTTTGGCGCCGATCGGCATGATGCCGGATGCGGCGGGTCGTCCTACTATTCCTGTCACCGCCGTGCCCATCGATGCGCCCGCACCAGTTGATATGCAGATGGCGGGCTCTACCCGCACGGGCGAACAGATTGATGGCTTTGGCACCGACTTGCCGCTGGTCATCGCCCTTCAGCAAGTAGCACCTCCGGGGTATCAGTTCGCTTTCGCGGATGCGGTTGATCCGGGAACGCGTGTGTCATGGCAAGGCGGCCGCCCGTGGCGCGACGTGGTGCGCGATATGCTGGCGGCGCTTGATCTCACCTATAATATTCGTGATGGCAATGTGCTGGAGGTGATGCCGCAAGCGGCGATGCCCGTGCCGCTGCAAACGGCGCAAGTCACCCCTGCACCGATGGCCACGACGGCGGCCGAAGAACAGCAACTCCGTCGTCGCAAGCCGTCGAGCTTGATGGACCGCGTCAAATCGAAATTCACCAATCAGGCTGACCATCAGGGCGGCACCACCAGCACCATCGCGGCCACCACGTCGGATTGGGATGCGGCCGCAGACGAAGAGATGTCGCCGCCCCCGCCGATGCCCGCCCCGCTGCAAGCGGACACGCCTGTGGTGGAGCCGATGCCGTCAGCCCCCGTACCCGTGGCCGATGCCCTGACGCTGGAGGGTGATTTATCGCCAATTGAATTGACCGCCCGCCCGCCCGCTACAACGGCCGCCGTCGTGCGTCCGCCCGCCCCCTCAACCGAGGCCACTGTCAGCAACGCCTGGCAGGGCCGTCAGGGCGACACCTTGCGTGACGTGATCGGCGACTGGTCGCGCCAGGCTGGTGTCGATCTGCATTGGTCGATTGATTACGATTACCGCCTGTCGCGCGACATCGCGGTCAGTGGCGGCTTTACCGATGCGGTCACGCAATTGCTCGACCAATTCAAAAAAGCCAAGCCGCGTCCCTATGCGCAGTTGCACCGCCAGGCCGGGTCAGCGCAAGTGCTGGTCATCAAAGCCTACGGCGTGAACGAGTAGTTTTGAATGGCTGGCGGGTTTTTTAATGGCTGGCCGCTCTGCGCCTGACGGCGCAACCGTGGCAGGCGCCTGGCTCACCGCGAAACGCCCATAGGCCACCCATTATTAAGCAAGTGTATTTTGACGGGCTACTGCTTGAAGCGAGATTCGCAGGCTGCGTCGCCAGACGGGCGTTAAAGATTTAAGTGTTGATTTTACTTAATAATTTCAAAATATCTCACATTTTAACTAAATATGATAGAGTTATAAGATAGGCTGGAAGTACGGGGAAATTCAGGGGATATCAGGGGTATAATGGCCAAATTCGGTTACATCCGCACCGCCTGGCGCCAGATGCTGCTGATCGTGGCATTTGTGGCCATGATCAGTGTCGGGTATTTGACCCTGAGTGCCGTGACCTCCTGCCCGGCAGAGGCAGCCGCGTGCAGTTGCGGCAGTTGTGTCGCCATGGCGCCTGGCGTTGGGGCGAGCTTTCTGGCCGTAGGGGCGCAAGCGAAATTACAAATTGCCGCTGTGACCAGTGTGATCAATACCCAATACGCCCTGGCGGCCGAGGCCTTCACACTGCAGGCGGTGACTCGCTTTGGCCAGGTCGTGCTGGATATCGACGACTGGTTTGACACCTATTGGTATTACAATGAAAAGCCCGCCATGCAGGCGAGCGTCGAACAAGACAACGTCATTGAAACCATGCAGGCGGCAACCGTGTCGATGTTTCGCGATGCAGCGGAGCTTGCCCGCACGCAGCGCACCCTCTCTGCCGCCGAAATACAAAGCCTGCGTGAAAATCAGCCCAGCGCACAGTTGTGTACGGCGGCCACGGCCGCCGGTGGTCTGATGCGTGTCAACGCGATCCGCCGGGCCTATGCCAATGCGGCACCGGTTGAAGCAGCACGCCGCACCGCCAATGCGCGTGGCACGGCGGCCGCGCGTGGCTCTGCTGCTGATATCGCAGAGCGTTGGAACAACATACGCGCCAGTTATTGCAATGCGGCCGACAACAACGGTGCCAGTGGCTGTACCGAGAATGGCCCGATGGTCGATGCCGATATCGACGTGACCGGCACGGTTTTTATGAATGACACCATCGACCTGACCGATACGGCAAAACGCCAGGCCGTCAATGATCTGGTCGATAACATCGCCGAGCCTGTCGCCCCCAATAACCTGCCGTCCGCGGAATTAAACAGCGCCAGCGGTATAGAAGCCAGCGTGCGCCGCGATGCTTACCGCGCCCAGCGCCAGGCCATTCACACGGCGCTCCAGCACGTGGTGGCGCGTCGCGCCCCTGGTGCCGGTAATGGCGAGTTTCTCGCCGTGTTGCGGGGTGCTGCCGGGATGTCGGCGGATATGCTGAGCGACAACCCCTCGCATAACGAAATTCTCGAGGTTATGGCGTCGGAGCGTTTCCGCACCGGCCAGTATTCGATTGAGCAGGTGGATGCGCCCGCCAATAATGAACGCGAAATTGCCGTGCAGAATGCGACCGAAGTGATGTTGAACAAAGACCGTAATGATCTAGTCGACTTGTTGTCGCTGATGGTCGCGGTGGAAATGGGCATCGAGGCGAACGACATGCGCCGGGGCGGGGGTGGCGGATGACACAATCGCCGCGTCCACAAAAAAAACGACGTCAACGGGTCGAGCGCGGTGTCGCGGTCATGACCGTGGTGGTCTTTTTCCTTTTGGGCTATAACACGCTGACAGCGCAAGAACAGGCCTGTTCGGCCAACGAGACTCTGACGGTCGGGCCGCCGATTGCGGCCTCCCCGCTGCCGCCGGTGATTGGTAGTCCCTGTGGTTGCGCCGGCGCCAATTCAGTGCCTTGCGTGGCGCTGGGTGTGCCGGCGGCCCTGGCTGGATCAATCGGCGGTGCTTATGATATCGCGCTGGTGACATCGTCGATTGTCGTTGAAAATACGATTGCTCTCGCCTCGGACTCGCTGGTGCAGGCGGTCTTTGCGCGGCTCGAGCAAATGGAGCAAGATTTGGCCGCCTGGTTTGATACTTACTGGTATTACAACCTGAAGCCATCCATGCAGGCGCAGACCGAACAGCAAAACACCACCGATTTTGACCAGGCACAGCAACTGGCGGCCATCAACGACTCCGAACAACAAAACCTGACCAATCTGCAAATCCAGGCGGAAGAAGTGCAGATAGAAGCGGCGCAAATGGCCACCGCCAATACCGATACCTGTGCGGTGGCAAGCTCCGCTGGTGGCTTGGGCCGCGCCAACGTCTATGGCCGGGCGCTCCGCCGCAGCTGGCAGAACAACCATGTCGGCGGTGTCGTCAACCGACGCGGCACCTCTAGCGCCAATGGCGTGGCCGCGTCGATTGCAGCGCATGCCGAAGAATTTGAAAATCTGTTTTGTGATCCAGCCGGCAACAACGGGCATAACAATTGCGGCGAATCTGACCCGCAGTTTTATAACGCTGATACGCAAGTGACGGCACGTATTTTCAACACGCTCACCATTCCGATGGACAAAGACGAACGCCACAACACGGCGGTCGAGCATATCATCAGCAACCTGACGGGGCGTCCCCGCGCAGACCTGATCGCCGAAGAAATGCTGGAAACCGCCACGGGCAAACAGGCCTGGGTGCAGCGGCGCAGTTATGCCGCGCGGAAAAACGCGGTGCGTGCCGTGCCGGCGCTGGTGGCGGGCTGGCGGGTGCCTGGTGGTGCCACCGGTGGCTTTACCCAAGGTCTGCGTGAAGGGGCGGGGGTGCAGCTGGACAGCCTCTCGGATAGTCCCAGCTACCGCGAGATTATTCACGCGATGACGATTGATCGTTTCAACAGCGGCGCCTATGCCCTGGACAAGGTCAGCACGCCCGAACGCCAGCAGATGGAAAAGCTGATTTTGTCGGCCATGTATCTGACGCAGCTGCGTGATTATTTTGAATTGCTGGAACGTCAGGCCTTGACGCTCTCGGTCCAGGTGGCGGTCATGGCGGATGAATATCCTTTGCCGGGTGAGCGATGAAAAAGACGGGGTATCATCTGGTGACTTTGGCGCTGGCGGGCTTGATCACCCTGGCCCCGGCGCTTGCCCGCGCGCAGTGCGAGCCAACCACGGCGCCGGCGGCGGCCTCCACCGTCGTTATCAGCACGCAATCGGCTGCCGTGTCGGCGATGACCACGGCTATTCAGGCAACTGTTGAGGCTACCACCAGTGTGGCGCGGGCCGCCATTGCGGCGGGTCTGGAGGTCGGCTGGCTCGCCTTGCGTGAGCGCCTTAATCAATATTGGGCCGATCAGCAAGAAGCTATGAAAGGTCAAGGGGCGCAGTTGACGGCGGCGGCGCTTGATCAGACGCGCCAATTGGGTTCGGCCGCGGACGCCAGTGTGACGGCAGCGGCGGCCCGCACCATTCAGCAATTGGAATACGAGGCGCGCCGTACCTATGTGGCCACCGAAGAGGGTTGCCGTTTTGATACGACGGGCCCCTACATGGGCCGCGCCATGAGTGTGACACGTGGCATTGCCTCGGCCGGTGCCGGCGAGATGAGCCGCGATCTTGATCAGCAAGAGGGCCGCCCCACAGCGCAAGGCACTGCGGCGGATTTCGCCAAACGCGCCCAGCGTAACCGCGAAATGTTTTGTAATCTGGAAGCCAATGGTGGCCAGCCAGGTTGTACGGAAGACGCCGGTGAATTTGCCGACGCCCACGTGCTGCCCAGCCGCAGCCTGTTGGGCAGCGATACCTATGACCTCAGTGATCCGCGCACGCTGGCGGCGATCAATGAACTGATCCGCAATCTTGCCGGCTATACGCCCGCCAACCCCATTTCGCCTCGCGATATGGGGACAGCCGAGCAAAAAGAAGCCCGCATGTCGGACCGTGAAATCCGCGCCCAGATGGATGCCAATGCCGGTATGCTGTGGGGTATTGCGGCCGAGCGGATGCCGGCCGGCGCTGCCCCTGAAATTGAAGAAATGCGTCTGCGTGTAGGCGCGGCCCAACCCTCTTCCTCGCCCAGCGAGTATGAAATCGGTCAGCAGGTGGTGGAGCGGCTGTGGGATCCGGCTTATTACGCCAATCTGCAGGACGTCCCCGCCATGACTGCACAAAAACAGATCTACTTACGTGCCTATGCGGTGATGCAGCTGTATAAACTGATTGAAAAGACAGAACGTTTGGCCACGGCCTATGCCGTGCAGACCGCCAATATGGTGGATCGGACGGCCAAGGGCCTGGACGGCATCAGCGGCGGCACCAGCCGCGGCAGGCCTGCGCCTGCAACTCCGGCGGCAGGAGAAGGTGAATGATCAGCTCTCGCCCTCAACAATCTATCTGCGGCTTGGCCCTTATGATGGCGGTGCTCTTGGTCTGGCCGCAGACGGCACGGGCGCAATGCGAAAATCCGATCACCGCCAACGTGGCAACACAAGGACTTCTTGCGACACAAACCACCTTGATCAACGCTTATATGCAGCAGGAATTGAACTTTATCAGCAAAGACTTCAAGGAAACCGCCACCACCGAGCTGATGGACCGCTACGAAGAGTTTCGCAATAAAATCCTCGATGCTCTGAATGCTACCGCCGGGCAGACCATCACCGATCGCCAAGACGCCAGTAAACAGCAATCGACGGCCGAGATTGATCAGACGATGCAGCTGGGCTCGTTCATGGATGCGCGCTTGCAGGCGGAAAATCAGCGCGCCGCCGCCGTCCAGGAAATTGACGCGCGGCGCGACGTGCAACCCTCCCAGACCACTTGTGTCCTGGACAGCCTGGGCCCGGCGCAATCATTGGGCTATCGCCGCGCGCGCGGTATTGCGCGGGGTTTGGCCAATGATATGCAGCGCGATCTCGGCGGCCAGCGCGGCACCGTGGGCGGGCAAGGGCCGGGGGCCACCATCGCCGCCCTCCATGATGAATACGAAGAAGCTTTTTGTGATCCCGCCCGCGGCGATCAGGGCTGTAGTGCGCCGGGGCGCCTGGCCGGGCGCAACAATGACCTGGGTGGCCTGTTGTGGGGCACCGAGCAGACGATAGATCTGACCACCGCCGATAATCGCCAGGCGCTGGAGGCGGTCACGCGCAACGTCGCTGGCCCCCTGCCGCCCAATCCCATTTCGCAACAAGAGGTGAGTTCCGCCAGCGGGGTCGAGGAAATGGTCCGCCGTCGCGCCACGCGCGCGCGCATCAACACGATTAACAACACCATCGGTCAGATGACCGGCGAACGGGCGGGCGGCACCGGCGCCAACACGCAAGAGATGCGCACCGAAGCGGGCCTGCCGGCGCAAGATGCCTCGACCGATGCGAGTTACAGCGAAATCAACATCGCCTCCAACCGCGATCGCTTCACCAACCCGCAATATCTTTTTCAAATGGTCAATTACCCGGCCGCTGTCGTACGCGAACAGGGGGCGGTCAATGCCATCCGCCTGATGCAGCTCAACGACATTTATAAACGCAT
>JAIXUW010000239.1 GCA_027483355.1 Alphaproteobacteria bacterium | reverse complement strand
ATCGTTCCTAACCGAATTTGGCATGACGACCGCCGATTTTTGTCAGGTAGTCTATCAGGAAACCGGCGTTTGTTTCGAGGATACGAGCTTGCGGGCCTACCTGTCGAAAGAAGCGCGGCTCAGCAAAACCATGAGCGCGGTGGTGCGTCTCGCGGTCAAGTTACTTCGGGAAAGGATTACGAATGCTTGAAGACGTTGTGAGCAATGACGTAGCGGCAAAAATTACCCCTTCGCAGGGCGAGATCGACCGTGCCCAGGCGATCAGGGGCGCAAGCGCCGAAGCGGCGGCAGAAGCGGCCCCACCGCCAGAGGATACCGAACGGGCCGAGCGTCAAGCGCGAATATTTGCGCGGCGCATGGCAAAGACGCTTAAAGGCCTGACCGGCGACGATGTGACGCCAGACGAAGCAGAAGAAATCGCCGAGATAGGCGGCGCTCTGTTTCGGGGGCTGTTGCGTGTGCCGCTGGGCAAGGCGCTGGGCGGCATGATCGTGGCGCTTTGCGTAGCCGTGCCTTTTATCCCCCGCATCATCAAGTTCACCAGTAAAAAAGAGGAAGGCCAGCACAATGCCGTATGACGTTCTTTTCACGATTTCTTTCATCTGCGCCCTTACGGTTGCCTTCATGTACGGCTTTTCGCTTGCCCTGTCGGGTGTACAAAAAGCGCGGGCCAAGATGATCGAGGATGCACTGGCGCTTGTTTCAAAAATGTTCGGAGGTAAAACCCATGAAAAAAGCACTATTCGCCATGGCTGCGGCGCTGGGGGCACTGGTAGCGATCAAGGAAGTGGCGGAAGCGCCATTGTTCCCGTCGATAGCGCCAGCCCAGCCGACGACACAACCCGCGCCGCCGCTTGACGAAGCGCCGGTGCTGATAAGCGACGACGAAGCGGCCAAGGAAGCGCGGCGCGAGCGTATGCGTGAATTAGGTCGTAAGGGCGGTAAAAAGCGCGTCGAGAACGCGAGAAAGAAAAAAGGGGCCACCGATGGCGGAACACCGGCATAAAGCCCTCTACGGTACATCTGGCAACGGTAAAAGCACCATCGGCAAATTACTGGCGGGGCTGTATCTCAAAGCCGGTACACCGGTCATTGTGTGGTCGGGCGTTTCTGATCGGTCATGGCCTCGTGGAGTGCATTACACCGAAGATATCGCCGAATTAGAACGCTGGCTTGGTGATCCGAAGTATTGGGGCAGTGTGGTCATGCTGGATGAATGCGCTTCGCTCTATCCGAATGTAAAGCACAAAACCCACCCTTTTATTTCAACGCTTTTTACCAGTGGCCGGCACCGTGGACATATCGGCGTGGCGATCACCCAAAAGCCAACATCGATCCCGTTAGACGTCCGCCTGAATATCTCGGAAGTTTTTTGCTTTAGGCTCGGCAGTAGCTACTCCGCCAAGCAAGTTTGGGAGGATACTGGCGAAAAATTCAAGAATGGTGCTCCCCTCTATGAACATATCGTCAAGCTGGAAAAGTTCCATTATTTCCGCATCCTGACGGATAAACTTGAAGCATACCGCATCGTCAAAAAGGGCAGGGGCTTTACGGTGCCGCTGTTATTTTCGCTGTCATTTTAGCTGTCAGTCCGAAAATCCAATTCATGAAAGCCTGAAACGGTAACCGCAATCGTGCGGCAGTAAAACCCTTTCAAAAGGCTTTCTATGAAACTCGACGTTAAATCCATCCTCGTAGGTGCTGTAACGACCGCCCTTGGCGTTGTCGTCTTTGTACCTGTCCTGCAAAATCTGCGCGCGCGCATTGGTGTGTAAGGGGGACTGACAATGGCTTTTGAAGTCAATAACCTCTACAGCAAGCGTTTTTACTACGAAGCTGGCGCAACACAGGTCCATCAGGTGCCGAAAGGTAACCTGTTTTCTGACATGGACCTCGACATCAACCTCGAAATTGACGTTGTGACCAACACGGCATCGAACGCGCCAGATTTTCAGGTGGCCCGTGCCATCCAGAAACTGGAAGTTTTCAAAAATCAGACTTCAATCTGGTCTATTTCCGGTGAAGCCCTCGCGGCGTTTTTCTTGTTCCATCGTGGCGCCCAGGCGGCATCGAATGCGGCAATCGCCGGTTCGGTTGCAACCAACGTGGCGGGCCGTATGTTCTTGGCGTGTCCTTTCGCGCCAGAGGATGCCGCCAATCCGGCAGACTACGCCATGGACACGCGCGGCGACGATTACGAAATTCATATCACGTGGCGCAATCTTTCCGCCGCCGGTACGCTTTTCGGCACCGTGTCGGGCACGATCACGGCCAATCAGGGCGAAAACTATATCGACCTGACCCTGACCAAGTTGTCGTTGCGTCCGTCACCCGATGGTTCTCTCGACAAGTACGCAGATCCGAAATTCAAGCCTTTCATGCGCGGTCTGCGCGAGACTGTTACCGACATTACAGCTAACCAGTCTCTGATGCCGTTCGACATTTCCAAATTCAAAACCTATCGCCGTGTAACGATGTGGGCAACCCATATTGCTAACACGTTGCAAGAGGTGGGTGAGAACGACATTCTGACCGATAAAATCGTGTTGAAAGATACGCAAGAGCATATCTATCACTCGGTACAGGCCAAATATCTGCGCGAAAAGACTTCCCAGCAATGGGGTGTTGGTTCCAGTTTGGGTGCTGGCATCTACGATCTGCCACTGACCCGCTTTGGTAACCTTGTCGATCAGATCGTCAGTAATCAGGCAATCGAATTGATGCTGTTGGCCGATGTGACGAAGCAGAGCAACGCAACGAAATTGCACCTGATCTTCGACACGACCGAACGCCCGTAATAAACCCCCAGCGAGAGGGCGCGGTTCTCAACCGCCGCGCCCTCATAGGGATACCATGGCTACAAATAACGCATTTTCCTTCGGTGGATTTTTAGACGCTTTCAGCAACAATACCACAAAAGCACTCGGCATCTGGAAGCAGATTGACGATGCGCGGGATGATAAAAAGCTACGCGCCAAGGAATTAGATAATCAGGCAAGGATGCTGTCGGTGCAAGTCGCCGAACAGCAAAAAGAACGTGAATTGGCCGCGCTGGATGCGGCGCGGGGTATCGCTTTTCAGGATAACCTTTTCAAGGTGATCAATGTCGCCGCTATCGCCGGTCTTGCTGGTGTTGGTGGCTGGTCCGTTGCAAAGGCTATCAAAGCGTTTCGGAGGTAATTTGAATGTCCGAACCAATTTTATCAGCCCTTAAAGGTCTATCCGGGCTGGGCGGCTTGGGTGGCACCGAAGTTAAAACCAATCAAAAATCAAGCCTAAGTACGCAATTAAGCATCGCCTTGAATAACCAGATCGGCGCAGGGTCTTCTGCCCCTGCGAGCGGGTCGCAATCCTCTGGTGTTAATCAGAGCGACGAAAGCTTTCCCGCCCCTTCGCCAGTTTTTGGATCATCGCCATCTTCAAACCCTTCGGCAGATTTAAACAATCTACTGACTGGCGGTGGAGGTGTTTCCAGCATCACAGGCAACAAAGGCTTGATTGCCGCAGTTGTGGTAGGCGGGGCGGCGCTCGCGCTATTCTTGGGCCTTAAGGGGAGAAAATAATGCCGGTTCTTATTCCTTTATTGACGGGTGTTCTTGGCTCTGGCCTTGGCTATCTCAAGGGCAAATACGACATTTTCAGCGGTGTTCTGAAAGCCCCGTCGGTCAGTCCGGTGCAGTCGGTTTTTTCGTCGCCGTTCATGCTGGGCCTGACGGTCGTGCTGGGTCTTCTCGGCTTGACGTACTTCAATAAAATTTCTGCTTTTGTGAAGGGGGCTTTCAAGTAATGCCCTCTGTTGAATTGCGCCAGATCACAAGAAATACTGCCGTTGATGCGCTGTTATCGCGCATTGATACCGGTATCAGTGTCGGTGATATGTACGCGCAATTAGATCAAGGTGGGGAATTGTATGGGCTTTTTGTGGGCGATCATCTGGTGTCAGTGATGATTGTTCATGTTTTGGCCGGCAGTCATGAAATGTGGGTCACCCATGCGGCTGGCTTTATGCCTGGCATTGATTTGACCCATGTTCTCGCGCACGGCCTAGACGCGCTGGCACATAAAAAAGGCTGTGGCTCTGTTGCATTCATGACCAAGCGGCAAGGGCTCATTCGCAAAATTCAGCGACATGGTTATAAGGCTCACGAAACGGTCATGCGGAAAGCTGTCCCATGTCAGGCGCAGTAGGGGGTTTATTTGGTGGCGGCAGTAAAACAACGGCCAATCAGCGGACAGAAGTCAACACGCAAGTTGACGTCAACCTGTCAAACATCATCGACTTGTCAGGCATCACGGCGGTATTTGAACAGCTTAAAAACATCTTCACCGGTAATGCCACGACTGATGCTGAATTCAAAACCGCGCTTCTCGCTCAAGGCGCAAGTACACAAGAGATCACGAAGCAACAACAGACGCTTTTGCTTTTACAAACCGCTGTCAACGCAGAGCGCAACGAGCAATTTGAGCAAGCTAACAAGACACTTAAATCAGTCGCTATCGGTGCCGGTGTGCTGGGCGTCTGGTTTTTGATGACAAGAGGATAAAATGGGTTTTCACAGTAAAAAATTCCGCTTCGATCTTTCTATCGCACGTGACAACGTGCGGATTGATGCGAAAGGTGGTTT
>JAIXUW010000119.1 GCA_027483355.1 Alphaproteobacteria bacterium | reverse complement strand
TTGTTTGTTTTCATCACCGGCGCCTTTGCCGGGTTTTTGCTGATGGTCAATTTACCACCGGTATGGCAAACGGCAGAGATCTATTATCTGTTCTGCGGTATCACCGGTTTCTTCAGCGGTTATTGGGCGGTGTTCTTGGTCACCGCATCAGAGAGCTTTGGCACCAACCTGCGCGCCACGGTCACCACTTCGGTCCCTAATCTGGTGCGTAGCGGTGCGGTCATTTTGTCGTCGCTGTTCCTGGCGCTGAAAGCGACCCTTGGTATCACCGGTAGCCTGCAAGTGATTGGCGTCGGCGTTTTCTTATTGGCGCTCTATTGCGTCTGGGCCATCCGCGAGACGTTCAGCATTGATCTTAATTATATCGAGGAGCGCCAGACGGCCTGATCAAGGCTGACCCTTTCTGGGGGCAGGCGCGACTGCCGCAGCGGGCCCTGGCTGTGCGGGCTTTTCAACGGCAGGATTTTCTGCCGTGCGTTGCGTGCCCGGAAAGCCGCTGCGGAGATCGGGCATCGTTGCCGCTGGCCCGGCATAGCCTGCCGCCACCCTTTCGTCGCGCAGGGTCGTTTCAAAAACGCTGGCGCGGAGATCTTGGTCTTCGAGTTCGCTTTCAACTTGATGCAGATAACTGCTCTGGGCGATTTTTAATCCTGCAGCCAAAGGGACGGCTAGAGCGATCAAAGCCAGTGCCGCAACGCCGCCCCCCAAAAGCGCCGCGCCCAGAGCAAAGATGCCCGCCGCTGCCGCCGCGTTACCAAAGATGCCCCGATCTGACATACGGGCGAGTTGTCCCATCAGCGGGTTACGCTTTAGAAGAGCATCCTTACGATCCAGATAATCGCTGGTGGCTTGATTGGCGCGGTTGGCTTCTTCGTTGTACATCGGCTCTACCCACATCATTATGAAGCAATGAAACTGCCCCCATCATAATAAATTATGGTAAATATAAAGTTAACGCCGCGTTCAGGGGCTTGCCTGAACACGAATTTAGTATGTTTTTAAAGCTTTAAACGCCGAATTTTGGCGTGCGGGGGAAGCCGTTGGGGGGTAGCATGCCGGCTTGGGCCCGCTCGCCGATCCAGGCTTTGATGTTGGTCTCGGTCCGTTCACGCCCGCCGGCATACCAGCTGAGGCCTTCTTTTTTGCGGAAAGTTTTAACATCCGCCAAACCGCCATCTTTGAAGCGCTGTAAAATCACGCCGACGCCGCGCGTCATTTCAGGCACCTGATCGAGTGGGAAGATCAGCAGTTTGCGGTTTTCGCCGATGCTGGCGACCAGATCATGGTTCGCCTCGATACCGACACAAACTTTGGCTTCGACCCCATCCTTGACCAACAGACATTGCTTGCCGTTTTTGGTCTGCGACAAAACTTCTTTTTCCGGCACGATAAAACCGCGCCCATCGTCAGCCGCCACCAGCAGCTTGCGCTCGGGTTCGTGTTTCATCAGGGTGATCAGATCGGCATCATTCTGCAGATCGAGCATCAGACGCACGGGTTCGCCATAGCCGCGCACATTGGTCGACGGCAGTTTGTCCGCCGACAGTGTGTAGAATTTACCGTTGGTGGCAAAGACGACCAGCTTGTCGGTGGTTTCGCAGTGCAGAACGAACTTGCGGCTATCGCCGTCTTTGTAGGCGAGTGTTTCCAGCTTGTCTTCTTCCAGATGGCCCTTGAGGCTGCGAATCCAGCCTTTATCGGAACAGACCACGGTAATCGGCTCGCGCTGGATAAAGGCTTCGACTGGCACATCGGCGTCAGCAGGCGCCTTGGCAATTTCGGTGCGGCGTTTACCCAGGGGCGATTTACCGTCAAACATCTCGCCAATCCGGGCGACTTGTTTTTTGATGGCGGTCATCTGGCGCGCACGGCTGCCGAGGAGTTTTTCGAGGTCGGCTTTTTCCGCCATTAAATCTTTATGCTCGCGCTTGATCTCGATTTCTTCAAGTTTGCGCAAAGATCGCAGGCGCATGTTGAGGACGGCGTCGACTTGTACCTCGGTCAGCTTAAACCGCTTCATCATGACGGCCTTGGGGTCGTCTTCGGTGCGGATGATGCGGATCACTTCATCGATATTCAGATAGGCGATCAGCAGGCCGGCCAAAACCTCGAGGCGATGTTCGATCTGCGCCAGGCGGTGTTTCGAGCGACGGACAAGGACGTCCTGGCGGTGATCGACGAAAGCCTGCAAGACTTCTTTCAGGTTCATCACCCGCGGTATGACACCTTGGTCAAGAACGTTCATATTGAGCGAGAAGCGGTTTTCAAGATCGGTGTTTTTAAACAGCTGCGCCATCAGCAATTCAGGCGCGATGTCTTTGTTCTTGGGCACCAGCACCACGCGCACGTCTTCGGCGGACTCGTCCGTGATATCATCCAGGAACGGCAGCTTTTTCGTGGTAATGCCTTCGGCGATTTTCTCGATCAGGCGCGATTTCTGCACCTGGAAAGGGATTTCGGTGACGACGATCTGCCAGGTGTCACCCTTTAGCTTTTCAACCTCCCAGACCGCGCGCACGCGGAAAGAACCACGGCCCGTTTCATAGGCGTTGAGGATGGCGGCCTTGTCTTCGGCGATCACACCGCCGGTGGGGAAATCGGGGCCTTTGACGAATTTCATCAGGTCTTTGACGGAACAGTCGGGCGCGTCGATCAGATGTTCCAGCGCACCGCACAGCTCGGCCACGTTATGCGGCGGGATATTGGTGGCCATCCCCACCGCAATCCCGGACGAGCCATTGGCCAACAGGTTGGGGAAATTCGCCGGCATGACAATAGGCTCTTCGGTATCGCCGTCATAGGTGGGGCGGAAATCAACCGTATCGGAATCGAGGTCTTCGAGCAGTAGTTGCGCCACCGCCGTCAGGCGGGCTTCGGTGTAGCGCATGGCGGCAGCATTGTCGCCGTCGATGTTGCCAAAGTTACCCTGGCCATCAACCAGCGGATAGCGCACCGAGAAGTCCTGCGCCAAACGCACCAGTGCGTCATAAACCGACTGATCGCCATGCGGGTGAAATTTACCGATGACGTCACCCACCACGCGGGCGGATTTTTTGGGGGCAAGATCAGGGCGCAAATTGAGCTGCGCCATCGCGAATAAAAC
>JAIXUW010000344.1 GCA_027483355.1 Alphaproteobacteria bacterium | reverse complement strand
GGAGAGGGCAGCCTCTAAGACCGCGTTTTTTTGTTCAAGGCTTTTGGTCACGCTGGAAGCCATCCGCTCAGCGGCACCCTGCCACAAAGTGGCGAGTACTTTTTCGTCGCGTAAATGCGTGCGCACCACCGCCAATATCTCGGCAGGGCTACCGGCTCGGCCCAGAAAATACATATCTGGGTCTATTGGCTGGGCGGCGGTTGTTGACATGGTTTTACTCATAAAGGCTTTGTTTGACATATTGCTAGCGTAATTATCCGCCTGACGCCAGCAAAAACCGTCGTTCGCCGCATTATACTGCAGCGCAGTATAATTATACGATTGTTACCTTATGCGTAATTAAAAAATAAGATTATATCCAATTAAGGGGGCTGACCTAAGCGAAAATTTCCGGATATACTCATGCCTGGTCGCCAGAACACGGGTTCCGGCATCGCGTTTTCAGGGACAACGAATGCGCTATTTCGATCACTTTTTTCAGCCCATCGGGTGGCAGGAAAAGACCTTTACGGCGCAAGACGGCGTCGATCTGCGCTATGGCATGGTGATGCCGCGCGGGCCCGCCAAGGGCAGCATCGTCATCACCACGGGCTATGGCGATTGCATCGAGCATTACTTTGACACCATTCAATCCTATCTCAGTCGCGATTATGCGGTTTTCATCATGGATTGGGCGGGGCAGGGTGGCTCTGCCAAAAAAGGCTCGTCGCCCGCGGCCAGTCGTGCCTTTGGCATCGGCGATCACGTGGCACATCTGCATGAATTCCGCCACAGTATTGTGGCAGCCCATGGCCCAGAGCCCGTCATTCTCAGCACGCATTCTCTGGGCGGGCAGGTCGCGCTGAATTATCTGCAAAAACATCCCAAAGATTTCGACGCGGCCATTCTGGCGGCGCCGCTGATTGATTTTGGCCTATCACCGCAAGCGCGCGCAGCCATTCGCATCATCTTCCGATACGCGGCCCTGGCGGGGATGCGCGATCTGTCTTTCAAAGGCGGCCGTGCCGGTATCCAAAAACAGGCCATCAACGCCCGTAAAAGAGCTAAAAAGGACGAGCCGGTCCGCATCGATCTGCACCGCACCTTTTTTATGCTGGCAAAGCCCGTGGGCGCCCAAGACCCCAGCGTCGGCCTTATCGAAAGCCTGTTTGAATCAACCGCCCGCATGAATGACGAACAGACTCTGCGCAGCATTCAGGTGCCGATGCTGATTGGCATCGCCGGCCGCGATCACATTGTGAACAACGACTCCATTCGCCGGGCGGCGCAATTTTTGCCGCAGGCGACCGTCGCCGAAGTGGTCGAAGCTACCCACGGCATGTGGCGCGATCACCCGGGCGCGGATAAAAGCTGGTGGGTGGCGGTTGACAGTTTCCTCGCCCTTCAGCATCGTGGTGCCGCCCCGTCTGTGGTGCCGCCAGCACCGCCCTTTACAGGACCATGATTGAATAATGGCAAAAAAACCAACGCCCCCGCCACCGATATTGCCCATCCTGCCGCCCCACGCCGAAGAGCCGACGGGTCTGGTCTGGGGTAGTTTTGTCAATGCAGATGGGGCGAAGATCAGGTTTTGTCAGGCACCGCCGCCCGCTGGCACGGCCATCAAGGGGCACGTGGTGTTGCTGCCCGGCTTTAAAGAGCCGATCGAGAAATATTTCGAAGCGATGCACGATCTGCACGCGCGCGGCCTGTCGGTCTGGATGATGGACTGGCGTGGTCAGGGTGGCTCGGATCGTTATCTGGCCGCAACGCCCCACAAGGCGCATCACCTAGGCTATGAGGAGCAAATTGCCTCGCTGCATCAGTTCATCACCCAGAAGGTTCTGCCGCATAAACCCAAAGACCTGCCGCTCTATATGGTGGCGCATTCGATGGGCGGGCATTTGGCCCTGCGTTATCTACACGATCACAACCAAGCCGCCGTCGACGGCACACCCGGCCCGATTACGGCGGCGATGCTGACAGCGCCGATGCTCGATATCGCGACGGGGGCGACGCCCAAACCACTCGCCCGCCAGATGGCGCGTTTTGCCAAGGCCACCAACAGCCTGGAAAAATATATTCCCGGTGGGCGCGGCTGGTATTTGCCCAAACCCGGTATTGAGCCGCCACCGCCCGAACAACCGCTCGAAGATGCGGCCTCACTTGACGCCCAGGCCAAGAAAAAAGGCCAGAAGGCTGAAAAGCCGGTGACCACGACGCTTGATCTTGATGTGAAAACCTCTTCGCTGACCAGCGACCCGGCGCGTATTGGCGTCATGGCTGTCTGGTTTGACCGTAAGCCCGAACTGGCGCTGGGCGACCCCACCTATGGCTGGGTGTATCACACCATGTTATCGATTGACGTCCTCAATCAGCCCGCCTATCTCGCGGCCATCAAAACGCCGGTGCTAATGGCGATTTCCGGTGATGAGCGCGTCGTCGTCAAGGCCGCGGCCGAGCGGGCGGCCACCCTGATGCCCCATTGCACGCGCCTTGATATGAAAGACGCCCGCCATGAAATCTGGATGGAGCGCGATGATATCCGCGCCACCTGGCTAAAAGCCGTCGACGATTTTATCACTGTCCACCCGGGGATGCCCCGGCCAAAAAAGACGAATGCGGCCGGTAGACGCCCGCCGCGCCGCTGATCTTCTCAAACCACTGCCATCTACGGATCTTCTCATGCCCTATCGTTCCCGCACGACCCCTGATGCTCCCACCGACCGTCTGGCGGATCGCATTTTATTCGCCCTGCAACTGGCCATCGAACAAAAAGACCTTGATATCGCCGATCCCCTGGCGCGCTGCCTGGAAATGGCGATGACCCGCAGCGCGGGTGGGGCAGGCTTTGTCGAACGGCGGAGTTTTTCCGATGATGCTGAAAAAGCATTCAAGCAACTGTCAGAGCTGCGCGCTGCCAAGCGTTAAGTAATCAAAGAAGAATCAATTGTGGCATGTCGGATTTAATCCGACGTCTGTACATCCCGCGCGCCATGCCCGGGGTGATGGTGACTTCATCCTTTTATAAATTCCAGCCAGCTGTCTTCATCCATGACGGTGACGCCCAGCTCGGCGGCTTTTTTCAATTTACTGCCCGCATCTTCGCCGGCCACCACGTAATCGGTGTTTTTGGATACCGATCCCGCCACCTTGGCGCCCAATTCTTCGGCGCGGGCCTTGGCTTCGTCACGGCTCATGCGGGTGAGCTTGCCGGTGAAGACAACCGTCTTGCCGGTGACGGGGCTATCGGTCTGTTGACGCCGGACAAAGGGCTGTACCCGCACCTCACGCGCCAGATCATCCAGGGCGGCG
>JAIXUW010000321.1 GCA_027483355.1 Alphaproteobacteria bacterium | reverse complement strand
CGCACTCGTTTTGAGGAGTTTGTTGCTGGTCTGCGTGCCAGCATTCAGATGGATGCAGATAGTATTATTGACACAGCGGAGACACTTGACCACGAGGTGTTTGACCAAGATGATGACTCCTATGAAGTGTATGGCAGTGTCTATGCGCCGATGATTAATACGCACAAGCGGAATATGCGGGCGCGTCTCGCAGAGCGTGTGATGGCTACAGAGTATCGTCTGCCTCAAAATGTCATTCGACATGTGAGTCGATTTGTGAATGAGCGGCGGCGCGGCTCCGTGCCGCGCATTCGTCCATTGCCTGCGGCGCTCACCAATGCTGCCATTGAGGCTGCAGGCGAGTTGCCAAAACCTACAAAGGCGACTCCTGAAGTGCGGAAGGCATCTCCCGTGCGGGATGCAACGACAACACGAAAGCGCCCAAGCCTCTTCAGTCGGTTTTTCACGCGGCGGGCGCGCGTGACACCGACGCCGACCACCACCGCGCCGCCAAAATTGAGGCGGGGGAGCGATGGATTTACTGCCATAGTCCCAGGCCCAAAATGAACTTCGCCGCTGTTCGCCTCCTCCGCGCCAACGCTATCAGCAAGCAGGCAGATGATGATGTCATCCGCCTCACTCGCCAGGGCACCGGCATTCACGTGCGCTGCGTGCACGGCAACTCGGTGACGAACGCCAAGCTTGTCAGCGAGCTCACGCTGCCCGATACATCTCTGGACGAGTATATTCTTACACTCGCCCACGGATGCAGTCTCGATGCGGAGCCCTACGTGGCCCTCCAGGTGGACTTCCCCGGGTTCCCCACGCTGCTCTACAACATCGACCAACTCTACAAGAAGTCAGTGCGCAAGGCGCTGCGGAAGCTCTGCTATCTGGTGATGACCTCGTGGTTCGCAGATGAGGCCGAGTCGGACGATGACAGCTCGGATGACAGCTCCAGCACGGACAGCAGCACGACGGCGACCTCCAGCACCTCGAGCAGCACGGACAGCGATATGCCGCCCCTAGTGGCGCAGGACGCTCCCTACCACACCTACTACTGAGCGTTTGCGGCTGGAGTGAACCTCTCCAGATAGAGTCGCACAATTGTAGGGGACCAGCGCCCCATCATCTTTTTTGCAGAAGCCCCCTCGAGCTCGTCATACCAGGCTAGCGCATCCTTTTCGCGCCGGTCTGCGCGCCAGCGGCGGAACTCCTCAGGATGCTCTGCTATCCACTCAAACTGCGCAAATGCCCCGTTTAGATTTGTCGGATGCACGTAGCCGGTGAAGATATGATACTGGAAATACGTGTTCGGCGGAAAATCGGGCTCAACAGACTGAATCACGAGCCCAGTGTGCCACAGGTCCCGGATGCGCGTGACTTTTGCCTCCTCCGCCACCTCGCGCCGGATATTCTCGCAAAGCAACTGGTAAATCGACCGTGGCCGCCGGCCGGCGACCCCCTCACTCCCATCACGCCCCTCCATCTGACCCTTTGGAGGCTCCCATGTCCCTTTCGCCGGGTCTGCTCCTGTGCGCTTCACAACGAGAAACCGCCCAGGCTCATACGGGCGATGGAGCTCATGGAGAAAACAGGCCGAGCGCAGATAGACTCGCCAGCCCTCGGTAGGGTGCTCCACATAGAAATACTGCTTGTGCGGGGCATAGGGTAGCCGGGCCGCCCCGCGCACGAGTCCGGGCTGGAACACGTCAAAGACATTTTCCGTCTGAATCTTCGGAGCCATGGTTCCAGCTCTATTGGGTGCCCCGCTTCCGTCGGCAGGTTTTTCCCCGCGGCCCCGCCGCCCCACATCCACTGCGGTAGGTGCGCAGCTCGCGACACAAGTCACTATACGTTGTGCGATTCAGAAGCTCCAGCTCCCGCTCCATGGCACAGCGCACGGTCCAGACCCCTTTTAAGCACGTTGCACGGCACGAGGGGGCTGTGCCTCCATGGCTGGCACGGAGCCAAGCAGACTCCCACTCGGGAAACGGCAGAACACGGGGCAGCAACTGCCAAAAGCGTTCATAGTGCGGCATCCGCTCCGCAGGGGTCATAACATTCCAGCGATTGCGCTGTAGCGGGTCCGTGAGTGTTTCGGCTGCTGGTGCGCCTGGAATCGGTTGGCTCACGCGCGCTGCGCGCGACAGGGGGTGCGCCTCCGCAATACTAAAGAGAAACTCCCACCCTTCAAAGGTGGTGCGTGTGCATCCGGACCGCAGACGGTCTGTGTAGGCGGTACGCACGCGCTCGAATGGCGGGTCTGGCGCGGTGGGCAGCCGCTGGGAGCGGAGCTTCGCATTCACCTTGTTATGTACACGCCAGAGCCAACGGGGAAAGGCGCCGGCAGTGGCCGGCACAGGGTCAGCCATGATATATTCGCTGAAGCTCTGACGACAGTATTTACAGGGCAGCACATAGGCGAGCGTCTTAAAAAAGGCGGGGAGCGTGGCACCCCCACGCCCACTCTGTGCAATAAGATGCAACAAGCGCCAGCCTGATGGACCCCAATATCGTGTATCCATGGCTGGGGCGGTGGCCTCCTTACCGGTAGGTGCCAAATTAAGTTCACCCTACCAAAGGGTGAACTTAATTTAGACACACTACCTATTAGTCACAGTGCCCAAAATGAAGAACGGTTGGTCCGTTCTTCATTTTGGCACGCGACGGTATTTCTGCCGCAGAATTAAGAGGATGCGCGGCGGCGCAAAGACACATCTGGAGCCAATGCTCCCCGAGCTCACAGGGCCAGCGGAAATGCGCGCGGCCATGGACTTCTTTTTCGTGAGTACACATGCTACATCAGACCCTGCTCGGTTTCTCATCGTGCCTGAAAACACATTTATCTTTTTCCTCGGATATTCTGGCACCACGCGCTGGGTAGGGAAGGCGCAGTATGATGCACTCGATAAACTCCTGACCCCTGAGGCCTGGGAGGGTTCTGAAGAAGCGTATTTCAAGGCACTCTATGATGACTTTATAGGGGGTGGAAAGAAGATATTCCGTGTGTATCCTGGCGCACGCATTTATGTGCCTGGTGACCTCATTCCTGAGCATCACATGTCCTATAAAAGTGATACGCAGCATACATGGAAAAAGGGGACCTATAAACTCCCCCTGCGCCCAGGATTGGCAGAAGAGTTTTATCTCGGCCCAGGAACTGGCTATATTCATTTGATTGCAAAGGGGATTGCGGAAGGCCTGATTTCAAAAGAGATGTTCGAGGCGGCGAAGCCACGCGAGCTGCGAAAAAAAGAGATTGACGAGCTTCTCTCCCGCAAGAATCCTCTCGCCCCCACCTTTTCAGCTGGCTACTATTTCGAGCGGCCCGAAGTGTTCACAAAGATAACAGATGATCTGCTAACGCGGGATCCGGATAATCTGGAGGCGGATATGCACCGAACCGATCATCGGCTGAGCAAAACGCTGGAGGATGTCCGCGGAGCCGCACCGCTGCGCTTCTTCGTGTTTGCCGGCTGCCGCGGCGTGGATGGGCTTGCGATTAGCCAAAATCCAGGCTATGCGGTAAAAGATCCTGCGAATATTGATCCTGCGAGCGAGTTCGGTAAAAGTAGGCGGACCATGGCCGTGCGCCGCGCCTCCTTCGCCGCCGCAGAAGATTTGTGTGCGGCGCCTGGAACACCCACCTTCAATCTGGAGCAACTGCGCACCGCCTACACAGAGATGAAAGATACTGGAGTTGGAATGCTAATCTGGGACTTACAAGATGAAGATAAATACCTATTTGAGTTTGTTACACAACATACAAAGATATTTTTCGATGATAGGGGTCTTCGTAAATCTCAACATGAAATTCAGTATGCGAAAACATGCGCCACAAGAGATATCGCAGAGCTGATTGATATGTCCTTTCTAGACTTTCCTGGCATGCGTAGTAAAAAGCGTAAATTACAAGAAATGATTTCCTCTATACAGAAGTATATTCATATCTTACACCTAACATTCAAGCCCTATATTGGAAGTCTTCTGGGTAGCCTTCCAATTACGAACCAGAAACCGCCTGGGGCTGCGATGCTCCACGAGGCCGAGATGAAGATGTTTCCAAGAGAGTGGTCCAGCCCTGAGCTGAATGCGGGTATCCGTGCCAGGGCGGAACATCAGTTCCGCGATGCCATCACTCCTGCTCGCCGCAAGCAGATAGCTAAGACATTTATACCATATATCACATGGAATACAGCTCTAAAGCGCAATACAGAGGAGTTTGCCCGCGAATTGAAGCCAGGAGGCACCTATGAAGCACCAACTCTCATACGCCTTATTCGGGATGAAAAGAAACTCGCCGACTTCCTGGCAGCCGAAACTCCGCGTGTAGAAGAGATTCGCGCGGCCTACGTAGATGACCCTGAAATTCAAAAGACCATACAGCTAT
>JAIXUW010000293.1 GCA_027483355.1 Alphaproteobacteria bacterium | reverse complement strand
GAAGATAAAGAGGGTTTCGAGAATTTCTGGGCATTGTTTGGCCCCGTCATCAAAGAAGGTCTCTATGACGCCCATGCTCACCGCGAACAGCTGTGCCGCGTCGCGCGATTCTATTCGACGCGCGATGATGGTCTGGTGTCGCTGGACGAATATATTGCGCGGATGCCCGAGGGGCAGGAACATATCTATTATATCTCGGCGCCCACCATCGAGGCCGCGCGCAACAGCCCGCAACTGGAGGCCTTCCGCGCCAAAGCTGTCGAAGTTTTGTTTATGACCGATACCATCGATGAATTCTGGATTCCGATGCAAAACGATTATAAGCAAAAGAAGCTGAAATCGGTGACCCGGGGCAATGTCGATCTTGAGGGGGTCCAAAATACGGCGCCAGACCAAGAAAAAGACGCAACGCCTGCCGCTGATAATGACGTACTGCTGCAAAAACTGCGCGATCATCTGATCGGTGAGGTGAAAGATGTAGCGCTTTCAACGCGCCTGGTGGATAGTCCCGTCTGCCTGGTGGCCCCCGAAAATGATATCGATATCCATATGCAGCGCGTTCTCAAACGCACGCAAGGCTATGGTGCCGCGCATCAGCATATCCTGGAGATCAACCCCAAACACCCGGTGATTGTGCGGCTGCGCGATCTCGCAGGGAACGATGCGCCGTCTGAAAATGCGCTGCTCCGCGACACGGCGCTGTTGTTGCTGGATCAGGCCCGCATTCTTCAAGGCGAGCCTTTGGCCAACCCTGCCGATTTCGCCAGGCGGATGAATCTGGCGCTGCAAAAGGGATTAATTGCCTGAAAAATAAGTATTTTTCTAAGATAAAGGGCATTTTAGCTAAATTTTAAGGCGTTTTGGTTAAACTAAATGGTGGGCACGTGCGACCAGATCATGATGGCCGCGACCGCCATGGGTTTATAGAGGGACGCTATACATGCAGTCATCGCTTTGCCGCCAGCGCGGTCTGACGCTGATCGAAGTCGCCATTGGGATGATTATTCTCGGTATTCTGATGTCGGGGGCTTTGGCCATTTATCGGGTACAGCAGCACATGCGCGCGGCCGAAGTCACCGCCCGCAACCTTGAAACCGTTGAAGAAGCCCTGGGCACTTTTGTCTCGCGCTTTAACCGCTATCCCATTCCCATGGCCTTTGCCGTGGTCGAAGGCGAAACGGGCTATGGTCAATCAAGTGCCCTGGCTGGGTCTTGTAATGCAAGTCCGCCGACCGATAACCGCATTTGTCGCAGTACGGGGGCCGGGGGCGGCAATGTTCTCATCGGGTCGCTGCCTTTTCATGATCTGAATTTGCCGGCCGATAAAACCGTCGATGGTTATGGCCGGCGCTTTACCTACGCGGTCACTGAAATGATGACCGTGCCAGAAACCCCGACGGTGCCGTGGGTTCCGGCCGTTTGCGTGCGCCGGCAAGAAATGAATGCCAGTGGTAGTATCGTCGAGGTTGACTGCACTGCCCCGGATAATCCGCCGCAGGATATCGCCCTCGTCAGTCATGGCCGGGATGGTCAGGGGGCCTGGACCCCCGAAGGGAGCGCGCATATCACCTGCGGTACGGATGGGCCACGCAAGCAGGATGCTAACTGTGATAATGACGGTCATTTTTTACAGCCGCGCGGACGCTTTCAAGGGGACACGGCCGAATACAATGACGACGTGATCAGCGTTGACGTGTTGCCTGACAGTAACCATTGGCAAGAACTAACCGAAGGTATTTTCAACCGTGGCGAGCATTTCGTCGGTTTAGGCGTAGAAAATCCGGGTGCTGCGCTGGATGTCGCCGGGAATATCAAAGCCGATAATCTGCGTGCCATCGAATTGTGCGAACGCGATGGTGATAATGCCATCAATTGTTTCACGCCAGAGAAAATCGCCGGGCAAGATCCGCTGATGCGTTGCGGCGAGGCTGGTTTGGTCAGCGGTATTGATCATGGTCAGGTGCGTTGCCAAGGCTTGATGAATAGCTTTAGTTGCCCCCCCGACCAGCCTTTGTCGGGGATTAACGCCGATGGCTCGCCGCGTTGTGGGGGCGGGGGCGGCACCACAGCTATCAATGGCGCTTGCGGTCCTGCGCATGGCACGCCCACAGCCACGGCGCCGACCTCTAATTTGTGTAACTCTACGGGGGGTACGCCCACTGTCAGCGGCACTGGTCCCTGGACGTGGACCTGCACAGGCCGGAATGGGGGCAGCAATGCAGATTGCTCGGCGGATATCGCAGCGCCTGCGGTTGATTGTTCAACCTGGACGTATGGCGCGAATACAGCGATTGCCGCCTATAGCTCAAGCGGCACTAGCATGGGGGTGATGAATTGGCGGTCAGCCGCCGGGAGTGACACCTATGCTTCACCAGGCGATTTTTCTACGCCTTCCTCAAATGTGGCGTATTTAAGGGCGACCGCGACCATCACTCAGGGCGGTGTCACCGATACGATTACAACAGAGAATTGTGACATATCGCCCGGCGGCGGTTTTGGTGGCAGCGGTACATGCTATACCACCAGTGGCAAAAATATCGGTGGTACGAGTTTTACCCTGACGCTGAAGTATTACTCAGACATTATTGCAGAGGTCAGCTGCAGTGGTGGCGCGCCATCGCCACCCCCGCCACCCCCGCCTCCTACCGGCGATTGTACAACCTTCACAGCTTGGTGCCGCGATTTATTCTCGGGTCAGCCGCGGACCATGGAGTTTATCTGCCCCCCGTCATCGGGCGGCCCCAATTACGTTGTTGGCGATTCAAGTAGTCCTGTTGGTCCTTGTTCTGACTCAGATATAATTTTCAACTACTGTCGTACAACAGGATGTTATACGAGATAAATTTATCTTCGAGTTTCAAGCATTAAAAAAGCCGCTGCCCTTTAACCGGCAGCGGCTTTTCTTTGTCTCGAGGGGGAATGCGCTGGCAAGAAACCCCTAACCGCCAGCAGCGTACCTTTTAAGGCTGCATGCCCGAGACCGTCGCCCCGAACATATCCTCCTCGTACATATCAATCTCTTCCGGCGAATAGCCGAAATGGTGGCCGATCTCTTGCAAAATCACGCGATTGATCAGCCGGGTCAGGTCTTCGTTTGTCTCGGCCCAGACGTCCAGGATGGGACGGCGGTAGAGATAAAGCGTGTCCTGTTTTGTTTTTGCCGCCCCCAGATGGCCGATGGCCGCGGGACCGGAGCTTTGGTAGCAGCCCAATAAATCAAAGGGCGTTTCAAGTTCCATTTCCTGCTCGATGAAACCGTCGGGGAAATCCTCGACGATTACCGCGATTTTACCGGTCCGCTTGCGCAGACCATTAGGCAGCTCATCGATGATGTTTTCCGCGGTCTCGCGCAGATCTTCCATCGATGGCGGGGCGGTAAAGCCCACGTAAATTGCCTTTCTTTCCATCTTCCCCGTATCCCCAGAATGGACGTCAGACATGAATATTCGCTAAAGTGTTCTTACTGTACCGAATCGGGAGAATCGTGGCAATGAAAAAAGCAACCTTGAGTCAAGATATCGAATCGTTCACCAAAAAAAATAAGCCGTGGCGTTATCACCGCGTCAAAGGCCGCGCCGTATTGACGCGATCTTATCACTTTTCAGATTTCACCCTTGCCTTTGGGTTTATGACATCTGTGGCGCTGAAGGCGGAGCAGATGAACCATCATCCGGAGTGGTTCAATGTATACAACAAGGTCGAGGTGACATTGACGACGCATGATGCGGGTGGCGTCACGGCGTTAGATCTTAAACTGGCCGCTTTCATGGACAAGGTCGCTAAAAAGATGGGCGCGAAGGCGGCCTGAGTTAGGCGGCGGTGATGGCGGTCACCTGCGCCGACAATATGGTGATGGCATCAGCGGCTGAGATGTGGATTTGCAAACCACGCTGTCCACCGTTGAGATAAATATGGTCAAGCTCGGTGACGGCTTCATCTATCACCACGGGTATCGCCCGCAGTTGTCCAAATGGGCTAATGCCGCCCACCTTATAGCCGGTGATACGCTCGGCATCGGCGGGCTTCATCATCAGGGCGGCTTTACCACCCAGCGCCGCGGCCAGTTTTTTCATGGCGACCTCGCGGTCGGAAGGCACTATCACGCAAACAGGCTTACTATCTACATGAGCCATCAATGTTTTCCAGACGTGCCCCGGATCAACGCCCAGAGCGGCTGCCGCTTGTAAGCCAATATGGGCGGCACTGCCGTCATAGTCATAGCGATGCAGGGTGAAATTAACGCCGGCTTTTTGCAGGATTTGCGTGGCGCGGGTGGCCCCGGACATGATTATTTGGGCGCTAAACGCACGGCGCCATCCATCCGAATGGTCTCGCCGTTGATCAGCACGTTATCAATGATGTGCAGGGCTAGCTTGGCGTATTCATCGGCACGGCCCAAACGTTGCGGGAAAATGGTGGTGGCAATCAGGCTTTTTTGCACCTCATCGCTCATACCGCCCAGCATTGGCGTCTCAATAAGGCCGGGGGCAATGGTGACAACGCGAATGCCAAACTTTGCCAGCTCGCGCGCGGCGGGCAGGGTGAGGCCGACAATCGCCCCTTTGGATGCCGAATAGGCCGCCTGGCCAATTTGCCCTTCATAGGCAGCAACCGAGGCGGTGTTGATAATAATCCCACGCTCGCCGTCATCGTTCAGTGCCTCTGTCTTGGCCATCGCATCAGCAACCAAGCGCAACATATTAAAGCTGCCGGTCAGGTTCACCGCAATGGTTTTATTAAACAGCGCCAGATCGTGCGGCCCTTCGCGCCCAACAATACGGGCACCCGGGGCAATACCAGCGCAGTTGATGAGGATGCGCGCGGTACCGTGGGCAGCGGCAGCCTGAGCGATGGCGGCTTGCGCCGAGGCTTCATCGGTGACATCGCAGCGAATAGCTATACCGCCAATCTCGGCGGCAACTTTCTCGGCGCCTTCAATATTCACATCCAGCAGGGCAACTTTGGCGCCGGCCTTGGCCAGATGGCGCGCCGTTTCCGCTCCCATGCCCGAGCCGCCGCCGGTGACGATTGCTGCGAGATTGCGAATGTCCATGTGGTCTCTCCTTGAATGGGTGAGCCCCCAGCATATAAAAAAAGCCCGGGACTGGAAAGCCCCGGGCTTTAGCTTGGCAAAGAGCGATTAGGCCGCTTGCAAAGCTTTGTCGTTGATGCGGGCATCAGCCAGCTTGGTTAACGACTCATCGGTTTTGCTTTCTTCTTGCAGGGTGGCGTCCAAAAGCGCCACGGCTTCTTTCATGCCTAGCACGGTTGCCCAACGCTTGAGGGTACCATAACGGCTGATTTCATAGTGTTCCACCGCTTGGGCTGCTGCCAGCAGGCCCGCGTCCAGGGCAACACTGCCTTTGTAATCATCCATGATTTCCTCACCCTCTTCGATGATGCCATCGATGGCGGGGCAGGTTTTACCCTGAGGACGTTTGCCCAGGATTTCGAAGATTTGTTCCAGCCGTTCGACTTGGCCCTCGGTCTCGCCAATATGCTTTTCAAAAGCAGATTTCAGCTGGGCGGCTTCCGCCGCTTTGACCATTTTGGGTAAAGCTTTAAGGATTTTCTTTTCAGCGTAATACACATCTTTGAGTGTATCGATAAAGAGCGATTCAAGATTTTTTTCGGCCATGATGTATCTCCTTGGTTGGTGAACGGTTCCTTGCGTAAACGTCTTATCCGCAGGGTTGTTCCCTTAAGAAACAGCACCTTCTGTTTCTATAATATAAAGTCGACTAGGTTGTGGGCGTGACTGTCCCGCATAAAACCGCCATAATTACAGTGACGTGATATTAAAATAGATCAGGAGCGCGTGATGATGATCTGGGAAGGGTCCAAAGACCCCATGGTTAATCTGTGCAATGCTTTTCGCAAAGCCGTGGTCGCCCAATTCCAGGTGCAACCCAAACTGGGCCAAAGAATTCTGGGCGCTTTTACGCCGGAAGAATTACGCGCCTTTGACGCCTGGTCGCAAGAGGCCTTGGCAAAATCCAAGGTGCTGCAAGACCAGATGCAAAAACATGGCCGTTATGATGAAGAAACGGCTGCGGCGCTGGATAAAATCGTCTTGGAGATGAGCGAAAAGTCGGCTGAGTGCGCTTTGCGCGTATTGGGTCAAAGCGAGCTGCAGGCATTCGTGCGCCCGCAAGACCGCAGCCAGGATATGAGCCGCCGATATCAGCAGAGAAACTATCCAAGTCTCGCCAAAATTTTTGCGCCCTGAAGGGGCATTCCGGACAGCAGCGGTGCTAATCACGTGTAGCCAGCTGCCGATCTGACTTATTAAGAAAAACGCGGCGCTGGTTACTTGAGGAGTTCTGTCTAACCATGTGAAGCTATTGCTAAAATTGTCATTGTCGGGCATGCTTTGTGGAGATCGAGTGACAAAGGCTGCACAGGGGACGCCGGTCATGACAAAGAATTTTCGGCATAATTTATATATTGCTGCATCACTGGCGTTTTTTCTCACAGCGTCGGCGGCCCATGCCGCCACGCTGTCTGATAGTGTATCGTTAGCGGTCAGCAGCCATCCGCAGATCACGGCGGGCCAATCCGCGCGCCGGGCCGCCGATGATATGGTCGACGAGCAGAAGTCAGGTTATTTCCCCGCTGTCCGTGTGAATGCCAGAGCAGGCCGTGTCGACGCCAATGACGACACCACCCGTGGCAATACCGGCGGCAACGCAACCTCTTGGCTGGGCGAGGGCGGCGTCACCGTCACTCAACCGATTTTTTCGGGTTTTAGCGTGCTGGAGGGGACAGCCGCGGCGACCGACCGCCGCGACATGGCCAGCCACCAGCTGGGCGCCATGGCAGAAGACATTGCCTTGCGCGCCATTCGCGCGCATCTCAACCTGATGCGCACCCGCGAATTGCTTGACCAGGCCAGCAATTACCAGGCGGCGATTGATGAACGCCGCAGCAGCATTGCTTTGATGGTGAGCGAAGGCGCTGCCAACGAAGCGGAACTTTTGCAGGGTGATGACGTGTTGCTAGAAGCGCGCGCAACGCGCCTGGGCTACGAAGACGCCTTTGGCCAGGCCCAGGCCGATTATATCGAGGCTGTTGGTCAATTGCCGACAGGCACGCTGGAGTTAGGCGCCGATATCTGGGAAGAGAGTCTGCCGCCATCGGTGGATACGGCTTTGACCCAGGCAGTGCAGGATAATCCGCGCCTTAAGTCATCGTCGCATCTAGTGGCAGCCCTGGGTCACGAGACGGAGCGCGAAGAAGGCAGTGTTTTGCCGCGGGTGAATGCGGAGCTGTCCTATCTCGAGCGTGACCAGGATGATGACCTGGGGGGGGAGCTGACCAATGCCCAGGCGATGATGACCGTGTCCTGGGACTTCTATACCGGTGGAGCTCAGTTGGCTCGGAT
>JAIXUW010000014.1 GCA_027483355.1 Alphaproteobacteria bacterium | reverse complement strand
TGAATACTGCTTCCACAGCGGCGAAGTCGGTTGCATCCAGCGTCACATCCGGGGTGATTTTACCGCTGTCGCGCGCCGTCGTCACCACACTGTGTCCGGCGCCTTTAAGCAATTGAACGGTTGCCTGCCCGATACCGCTGCTGGCGGCGATAACCAAAAAACGTGCCATAGGTGTCCCCCTGTTTGTACGCGGACATACTTAGACGGCGGGGCGGCTTTTTCAATGGCCCACGGCACGGCGAGGCGGAAACGCCTTCTGTTAAGAGGAATAAATATTAATTATTACAAGTATATAGAGTGGGCTCACAATTATTTGTCTCCTGTCTGTTGACAAGTCACCACATAGTGACATAAATTATCACTATGTGGTGACTTAAGACATAAATATCAGAATCAGGAGAATACAATGACCGAATACACATCAAACCGTTTGTTACGCTTCCCCCTTTTAGGGGCGTTATTGCTCTGTGCCGCGCTGCTACCGGGCTGTGCCGCGCAGGAAACCACCCGCACTGGTTTTCTCGGCCATTACCAGGCGATGGAACGGGATGATAAAAATAAGGACAGCTTGGTCTATAAAGTCCCCCATCAAACGACCCATACCCGCTTCATGATCGACGAGGTCGCCTATATACCCGGCCCAAAAAGCGATAAGGATGTAACGCCCGAACAACTGGCAGATATCAAGCAAGCCTTTCGCGATGCGGCGATAAAATCCTTCTCTGAGCGTTACACCTACACGGACCATGCCGATATAGATGTGATGCGCGTACGCCTGGCAATAACCGGTATTGATAAAGCAAATACGCCCCTCAACTATGCAACGCTCGCTTTAATAGGGCCCGTGTCTAATGGCGGTGCAAGTAGCGAGAGCGGGGTTTTTAACGCATTGACGGGCGAGCCTATTGCGGCGCTTGCCACGCATACCAATGCTAACCCTATAAATGGCGGCATACTTGAATACTTTACTAAAACGGGCCACGCCAAGAGCGTACTTGCTGATCACGCCAGACAACTGCGTCAAGCGACCGATGCAGCGCAACCCCTTTTGGCAAATTAAGATTGGATCCGTATCATGAAATTAACATTCGTCGCCATACTACCTTTACTTTTACTCACCGCCTGCAGCGCCAATAAAGTCGGTATCGAAGGATACACTCAATTTCAACAGCGCTCTTACCTGGAAACCGTCGCCAGCCAAAAAGACTATAATGATTTCGCACGCTGCTTTGAACAGAACGCCAAGTTGTTTCCTTTGACCCAAGTCAAGTATATACCCGCCCGACAAGAAGCGGTTTACGAGATGGCCGGTTATGGCTGGTGGTTTGAGACAGTCCGTTTTGCGCCGCAGCCAGGCGGTAGCGTTGCGGAAATACGTCTTGCCGCCAACTATGACGAAAAATGGATGAAAAGTTTTCGTCAGGATCGCTATACTGCAATTCTAAACTGTCAATAAAGGCAAAATTTAAATGGCGAAAACGCAAACACGTAACCGCGGCGATACCGAAAAAAAAATCGTCCAGGCCGCGATCAACCTTTTGGCCGAAGAAGGCTTTGCGGCTTTGGGCGTTAATAAAATTGCCGCAGCAGCGGGGGTCGATAAACAGCTTATCTATCGCTATTTCGGCGGCACAGAAGGCCTTATCGAGCATATTGCGCAAGACCTGACGCTCTGGTTTGGCTCTCAACCCGTGCCGCAAAAGTACCCAGACTATGCAGAGATGACAGGGGCACTGCTCGAACAATACACCCAGACCTTGCGTCGTGATAAAATGCTACGTCACCTGTTGCTATGGGAGCTATCTGATAACTCGGATGCTTTAAAGACGCTGGAGAAATCACGCTCGCTTATGTTCGGTCAGTGGTTTATGCAGATGAAGGGCGATCTGGAGCCGCCTGCTGATGTGGACGCGCCCGCTATCAACGCTCTTTTGCTGGCCGCCATGCATTACCTGGCGATCCGCGCCGATACACTGGGTTGCTTTGCGGGGATACCCCTTGAAACCCCTGCGGACTGGCAGCGCGTGCAAAATGCCGCCCAATCCCTTATTCAATCTGTCTATAAAAAGGAACGGTCATGACACTTTCTAAAACAACGGCCCTGTGGATTTTTGTTTTTTTAGTTTCCGCCACCATCCCCTATGCCCTTTTGATTTCTAATTTTGGCTATGATGATATTCTTCGCGCACCACCGCTGGAGATTATGCAGAAATTCAATGACGGCGGACCGCAGCTCATCTGGACATGGCTCGCTTTTGCGCTGAGCGCGCTTCTGTTTATTCCGGCCGCCACGGGTATGGCTCAAATTGCCAGTCCATCAGATCGTTCGAGTGGCCTTTTGAATGGTATAGCGATCGCAGCGGCTTTGGTTCAATGCATAGGTCTGCTGCGCTGGGTATTTGTGGTGCCCTTTTTGGCGGCAACCGCCGTCGATCCCGCCAGCAGCCCGGCCGCGCAAACGACCGCTCTGCAATTGTTTCAGGCTTTTCACCAATTTGGTGGCGTGCTCTTGGGCGAATTTATTGGGCAACTGTTACTGGCTACATGGACACTGCTTTTATTGTGGCAGTTTTATAAAAGCAAAACCCTGCCACGTTTTTTGGTGTATGTCGGTGGCCTCACCGTGCCTTTGTGGATTTTGGGCATGAGCGAGCATTTACACACCACGCTCCCTCAATTGAGGGTAATAGCGACCACCCCGGCCGCCTTTATGCTCTTTGAAGCCTGGCTGCTTGTCTGCGCAATTGTTTTATGGCGTCGGCCGACAAGTCGGCAGCTGAGTTAAGTTTAATTCAGCTGCACCTTGGCCACTTTGTCGCGGTATTCCTCTTTCGGGTCCATGCCGAAAAGGACTTTGATGCCCGCCACCAGGCTCAATTCATTTTCCCAGATTTCTGCATGATCCGGATCCAGGCGCAGCAGCGCCAGCTTGGGGTCATTTTTACCGCCCTCGTACCAGGCGGCCACAAACGGGTTCCAGAGTTTATCGATCATGGCATGGTTGGTTTCGATCTGCAGGGTGCCGTGGACACTGGCGAAAAGATCATGGCCCTTGCTGACAAAGGTGGTGATCGCCCGGCTGTCGGCTTGCAACGCCTGGACCAGGGCTGCATCTTTGGCGGTGAAAAACCAGATG
>JAIXUW010000249.1 GCA_027483355.1 Alphaproteobacteria bacterium | reverse complement strand
TCTATTCGCCCTTTAAGTCTTGACGATTTTACCGGTCAGAAAAAGGCGCGTGAAAATCTGAAAGTTTTTATCTCGGCCGCCCGGTCGCGCGGCGAACCGCTCGACCACGTTTTGCTTTTCGGCCCACCTGGTCTTGGTAAAACCACACTGGCACAAATCGTCGCCCGCGAAATGGGGGTGGGTTTTCGCGCTACTTCCGGCCCGGTCATTTCCAAGGCGGGTGATCTGGCCGCGATTCTCACCAATCTGCAACCCAATGACGTCTTGTTTATAGATGAGATCCATCGCCTGAACGCGGCAGTCGAGGAAATTCTCTACCCCGCCATGGAAGATGGACACCTTGATCTGATCATCGGTGAGGGGCCAGCGGCGCGGTCGGTACGTATTGATTTACCGCCGTTTACCTTGGTGGCAGCAACTACCCGTTCTGGTCTTATCACGCGCCCCTTGCGTGAACGTTTTGGTATTCCGCTGCGGTTGGAGTTTTATACGCCAGAAGAACTGACCAGTATTGTCAGCCGGGCTGCGGGCATTATTGGCATGAACCTGACGAAAGAGGGTGCCTTTGAAATCGCCCGCAGGTCGCGGGGGACGCCGCGTATTGCGGGACGGCTGACGCGGCGCGTGCGCGACTTTGCCTCCGTCGATCAAGCGACAACTGTTGATGCGGTTGTAGCCGACCGGGCGCTTCGTCGTCTGGAAGTTGACGCCGCTGGCCTCGATAGCATGGATCGTCGTTATATGTCGTGCATCGTTGACAATTACGCCGGTGGACCGGTGGGGGTGGAAACCATTGCTGCAGCCCTCTCCGAACAGCGCGATGTGCTGGAAGAAGTGGTCGAACCCTATCTGCTGCAATGTGGCCTGATTATCCGCACGCCCCGCGGCCGCATGGTATCTGATAGCGGCTATAAGCATATGGGCCTGACGCCGCCGTCGAATGCCAAGGACCGGCAGATGGCGCTGCAAATTGATCTCCCTGGGGAAGAAGATGTCTGATCAGCCTATCGTCCATGAATTGCCCGTGCGGGTTTATTACGAGGACACCGATGCCGGCGGGGTCGTCTATCACGCCAGCTATATTCGCTTTGCTGAGCGCGGCCGCACCGAGATGCTGCGTGATCATGGCATTGTCCATGCCCAGATGTTGAAAGAAACCGGGATCGGTTTTGTGGTGGCCGCGTTAAAGGCAGACTATCGCCAGCCAGCCCAATTGGATGACCTGCTCACCGTGCGCAGCTGGATTGCCCGGATTGGCGGGGCCAGCATGGACATGGCGCAACATATTTACAGAAACAACGACCTGATCGCTGAATTGACCATAACTTTGGTCTGCATTGATCAGAACCTAAAAGCTGTTAGATTACCTGCAAATGTGCGCGCCCTCGCAGGTGCGGCACCCTAAAACAAAAAAGCACGGCTTTCATCGGCCCCACGGCGGAGTAGTAGATCATGGATGCAGCAACCACAGTTCAGGCAACCCAATTGGCGGGGTCGGTCGCCCACGATATGTCGATGTGGGGGCTTTTCCTGCAGGCTGATTTAATCGTCAAATCGGTCATCATCTCGCTGGTCGGCGCCTCCGTCTGGAGCTGGGCGATTATCTTCGACAAGTGGTTTACGTTTAAAACGGTCGGCGCCAAAACGACAAAATTTGAAAATGCCTTTTGGTCGGGCGAAGCTTTGGAAAAACTTTTCAAGCGCGTCTCGGCAAAACCCAGCGACCCAATGGCGCGGACTTTTTGCGCCGGTATGAATGAATGGAAACTGACGCTCGAACAAAACAGCGCCATTGACGACGACCTGCGCGCCGGTCTGCAACAGCGCATCGACCGCGCCATGGCGACGTCAATCAATCGTGAAATCACCTTGATGGAACGCTACATGACTTTCCTGGCGACGGTCGGTTCAACCGCCCCGTTTATTGGCTTGTTCGGTACCGTCTGGGGTATCATGAACAGCTTTACAGCGATTGCCGGATCACAACAAACCAGCCTGGCGGTGGTGGCCCCCGGTATTGCCGAGGCTTTGTTTGCGACCGCCATCGGCTTGGTGGCGGCTATTCCAGCGGTTGTCGCCTTTAACAAATTCAATACGGACCTTGGCCGTTATCAAGATCGCCTCGACGCTTTCGCGGCTGAATTCAGTGCTATCCTGGGCCGCCATCTCGAACAACAGGGGCGCGGCTGATGGGATCAAAACTGCAAGGCCGTAGCCGTGGCCGACGTTCTAATGCGATGATGTCTGAAATTAACGTTACACCTTTCGTCGACGTTATGCTGGTGTTGCTGGTGATCTTTATGGTGACGGCACCGTTGCTGACCGCCGGCGTCGAAGTCGACCTGCCCAAGGCCGAAGCGAAAGCCATCAGCCAGAACGATAACGCCCCGCTTGAAGTCAGTATCGATAGACGTGGCAACTTTTTTGTTGGCGAAACAAAGGTGGAAATGTCGCGCATGAAGGCGCAATTGGCGGCAATTGCCGTCGAGGCACCCGATCGCCGCGTCTATATTCGCGCCGATCAGGGGCTGGATTACGGCCGGGTGATGGAAGTGATGGCCGCCGTTAGTGGGGCTGGCTTTACCAAAATCGCCCTGATCAGCGACCAATCGGCAAAAAAATAACCGTGAACTGAACGCCCCGATTGGGCGTTTGGCCGGTTGATGAAAAACCAGGAACATGAACAAGAAGTCCATTTGGATATCTGTCGGCTTTCACGTGGCGATCGTTTTGATCGGCACGCTCAGCCTGCCGTGGATCAAACGCGACTTCGAAATTCCGCCACCGATTTCGATCGAACTGGCCGAACTGGGCCCGATCACCCAAACCGACAAAGTGGCGCCCAAGCCTGCCCCCAAAAAGGAAGAGCCGAAAGAGGAGCCGCCCAAGCCACCCCCTGCCGCCACCAACACTGCAACCGAAGCGGTGACGCCGGTCGAGAAAACACCAGAGCCCGAGAAGAAAGAAGAGCCACCCAAGAAGGACGAGGTCTTGGTCGACGAAGCAGCCCCGCCCGAGAAGAAAAAGACCAAGCAGGAAGAAAAGAAAAAAGAAGTGACCAAGCCGAAGCCGGAACCGAAGAAGGATTTCTCTTCGGTCCTGAAAAACCTGCAGGTCAACGAGGAGACCCCGTCGGCGGAGGCGGAGTTGCCGGACCTGAAGCTGGACGAAACAGCGGCGAGCGACGGCGCCAAGGCACCGCTGGGGTCCACCATGACCATGAGCGAGGAGGACGCGCTGCGCCGCCAGCTGGAAGGCTGCTGGAGCGTACCTTTCGGGGCCAAAGACGCAGCCGACCTGAGGGTCGAGGTTTTTATGGTTATTAATCCAGATCGCACGCTCCGCGATGCCAAGGTGGTCGACCAATCGCGCTATAACAGTGATACCTTCTTTAGGGCTGCCGCCGACAGCGCCTTGCGTGCCGTGCGTAATCCCGCCTGTTCCCCTTTTCAATTGCCCGCCGATAAGTATGATGTGTGGAAGACCGTCACCGTCACCTTTGACCCCAGCCAGATGTTCTGATTGCTGGCTTGTTTAAACCCTGAGGTTTCTCATGAAAAAAATTCTGTTCTCTCTCGCCCTGATGTTGGCAGTACTATTGCCACTCGACGCGCGCGCCGAATTGCGTATCGACGTCACCCGCGGCGAGGTGAACCCGATGCCGATCGCCATCACCGATTTTACCGGCGCCGACCCCGTCGACAACGACATGGGCCGCAAGATGGTGCAGGTGATCAATAACAATCTGAAGCGCTCGGGCCTCTTCCGTCCGTTGGATCCAGCATCCTTTATTCAAGATGCATTAGCTGCGCAAACCGCGCCCAATTTCGCGCAGTGGCGCACTGTTAATGCTCAAGCTCTGGTTACCGGTGCCATGAGCAAGACCGCCGATGGCAAAACCCGCGTTGAATTCCGCCTGTGGGATGTTTTCGCCGAACAGCAACTGGTTGGCATGGCCTATATGACGACGCCCGCCAACTGGCGCCGTATTGCGCATATCATTTCGGATGCCATCTACAAGCGTATCACCGGCGAGGAGGGCTATTTCGATACCCGTATCGTCTATATCTCTGAAAGCGGCCCTGCCAATGCGCGCGTCAAGCGTCTGGCTTTGATGGATCAGGATGGTGAAAATCACCGCTATCTGACCGATGGCCGCGCCCTGGTACTGACGCCGCGTTTCTCGCCCACCTCGCAACAAATCACCTATATGGCCTATTATAACAATCGGCCGCGCGTCTATTTGTACGATATCGACAGCGGCCGTCAGGAAGTGCTGGGCGACTTCCCCGGCATGACCTTCGCGCCGCGCTTTTCCCCGGACGGCTCGAAAGTGATCATGAGTCTGTCTAAGAACGGCAATACCGATATCTACGCCATGGACCTGCGTTCACGCAGTGTGCGTCAACTGACCAGCGATCCGTCGATTGAAACCAGCCCGTCTTATGCGCCCGACGGTAGCCAGGTGGTGTTTGAATCGGATCGTGGTGGTGGCCAGCAGCTCTATGTCATGAGTGCGAATGGCGGCGGTGCCCAGCGGATCACCTTTGGCCAGGGGCGCTATGCCAACCCGGTCTGGTCGCCGCGCGGTGACCTGATTGCCTTTACCCGTATGTATAAAGGCCAGTTCTTTATTGGCGTCATTCGTCCGGATGGCAAAGGCGAGCGTCTGATCAGCACGTCCTATCACGTCGAAGGCCCCACCTGGGCGCCCAATGGCCGTGTGCTGTCGTACTTCAAGGAAACCCGCGGTGCCGGTAAATCGGCCCAGCTGTATACCATTGACCTGACCGGCTTTAACGAATCTGTCCTGCCAACGCCGCAGGGTGGCTCGGATCCGGCCTGGTCGCCCATCAATCCCTGATCAGGAAAGACACAACAAAAAAGCGGGGCCATCTGGTCCCGCTTTTTTTTGTTCAAGAATGCCGCCGCGCGATTTCAACCGCCAGGGGATAGAAAGCCTTGAGGACGTGTTCATAGACCGCGCGCTTGAAGGGTACAATGTCGTCCAGCACATGGGTGATGGGCATCCATTTCCAGCGTGAAAATTCGGGATGTTCGAAGGCTTCAAGGTCGATGTCGTAATCGTTACCCAGAAATTCAAGGGCAATCCATTTTTGGCGCTGGCCCTTATATTTACCATCCCACAGGCGCTGCGCCGTGCGCTCGGGGATATCGTAGTAAATCCAGTCATTGAGGGTGCCGACGATGCGGGCATCGCGCGTGCCGATTTCTTCTTCCATTTCGCGCAAGACGGCGATCTCGGGTTCTTCACCTTCGTCAATGCCGCCTTGGGGCATCTGCCAGGCACCGGGGTTATCAAGCCGCTCGGCCACAAAGACAAAACCCTGACTGTTGAAAAGAACAATACCTACACCGGGGCGATAAAGATGACTATCTGCATCGTCGCGGCGCAGACTGGTGGGGATCAGGTCGCTATCGGGTAGGTTATTCGGCGCCATTGATGGGCGCCTCTTGCGTGCTGGCGGGGGGAGAGGGCGGCGCCGGCGCAACCGCCTCGTCTGCGTTGACCGGGGTCAATGCAGCGGGTGCGGCGCTGCGTGCTGGTGCGTTCTGCGCTTTTTGTGCGTCGGCCAGATTGACCAAACGAATATTGCGGCTCTCCAGCGTGGGTATCCAGTTTGTCAGCAAAGCAAACGTCAAGGGCAGAGGGCGCATCATGCCGACCGCCACGCCTTTTTGACGGCTGAGGCGTTCTAGTTCGGCCAGCTGCGCGCGAATTTGCGGCTCGGTCGCACGGTCATCGACAAAAACATCGACGCTGAAGGCGGGAACGTCGCGCGCTGTAGCCACTTTTTTGATCGAGGAGCCATAGGCGGCAGGGGTCTCGATAAAGGCCATTTTACGGCTTTCCATCGCTTTCATGACCAGATCCGTATTCTCGGCATCGGTCAAAAAGCGGGAGCCCATATAATTGATGCCCGCCGCTGCCTTGGGTACTGCGGCAAAGACCCGACCTAATAAGCGCTCGTTATCGCGGGCGCTGTTATTGGCGAGTAAAGCCAGGGGGCCTGGGTCGTCTTTAGGGTAGGTGGTCGGCTCCATCGGTATCAATGCGGCGATGTCGTGGCCGTCTTTTTGGGCAGCCGCCGCCCGGGTGCCCGCATTTTTGCCATAGGGTGAAAAAGCCAGCACGACCTGTTCGGGCATATCGTGAATGGCGCGTTCATCGGTTTGTTTGGACAGGCCCAGATCGGTCATCACCAGCAAGATGGCGCCAGGTTCGGTGGCGCTGTGGATGTCAGCCAGGCTGAAATCGGGGTTGGAAAGGTCGGTCAGCTGCGGGCTGAGATAGACGTGGCGGATTTCGCTTTCAATCTGCGGGATCTGCTCGTTCCAGGCGGTCTTGGCGCTGGCGTGTTGTGACCAGGCCCAGCCGCCAAGGGCCAGCATCACGGCTGCATAAGCACCCAGCCCTTGCCAGAGCCTCTTTTTATAAAGAGGGGGCAATGTCTGCCAGCTATCCCGCAACCGTTTTGGCATCAGTTGCCCGCCGGCAGTGTTGTCGCCGGTGCTGCAACGGGTGCAGTCGGCTGTGCCGGTGTGGCTTGAGCGCCACGACCGTAAAGCGAGATACCCTGCAGCAGATCAATCGCGCGGATCAGCTGATAGTCTTCTTTGCGCGCCTGGGCAGCGGCCTCTTTGGGGTCTTTCGGGGTTTCTTTGGCTTTGGTGGCGTCAGCGGCAGGTACGGGTTCTGGCTCTTCGCCGGGTTCGGGCAGTTTGGTCGGAATGTCTGCCGCTGCGTCGGGGTTTTTTAGGGCGCCGCGCAAATCAGCTTCGTTGATTTCACCAAACGGGTTTTCTTTTTCGGCCACGACCTTGGCGCGCTCGACGATGATGTCGGGCGTGATGCCTTTGGCCTGTATCGATGTTCCCGACGGCGTGTAATAACGCGCTGTGGTCAGGCGGATGGAGCCGCCGCCGGGGACATTAAACAAAGTCTGTACCGAACCTTTGCCGAAGGACTGCGTGCCCATGACGATGCCGCGTTTGTGATCTTGCAGGGCGCCGGCGACGATTTCAGATGCCGAGGCAGAACCACCATTGATCAGCGCCACAACCGGCAGACCTTTGGCGAGATCACCGGGGGTGGCATTATCGCGGCGGAGATCTTCGGGGTTGCGGCCGCGGGTGGAGACGATTTCCCCCCGTTCGAGGAAAGCATCCGAGACAGCAATCGCCTGATCCAGCAGACCGCCTGGGTTATTGCGGAGATCCAGGACGTAGCCCTTCAGCTTGCCGCCAGCTTCTTTTTGCAGATCTTCAAAAGCTTTTTGCAAACCAGGATAGGTCTGGGCGTTAAAGGTCGTGATACGGATATAGCCGATATCGTCGCCTTCCATGTTATAACGCACCGATTTAATCTGAATGATGTCGCGAGTGAGTTTGACTTTCAGCGGTTCTTTGGCCTCTTCACGCACGATGGTGAGGATGATTTCGGTGCCGACCTTGCCGCGCATTTTGCTGACCGCGTCAGACAACTGCATGCCCATCACCTGTTCGCCGTTGATTTCGACGATCATGTCGCCCGCCATAACACCTGCACGGGCAGCGGGGGTGTCATCGATGGGCGAGACAACTTTAACCAGGCCATTTTCCATGGTGACTTCGATGCCCAGGCCGCCGAACTCGCCTTTGTTCTGGATCGACATCGACTGGGTTTCTTCATCGTTCATATAGCTGGAATGCGGGTCAAGGTTGGTCAGCATGCCGGTCAGCGCGTATTCGACCAGTTTTCTATCCTCGACCGGTTCAACGTAATTGGCGCGCACTTGTTCAAAGACATCGCCGAAAAGATTGAGCGCGCGATAGGTATCCGAAACGGTTGTGCGCTTGACCGTGCGCTCCTCGGCGGGCGGGGTGTTCTGGGCAGACACCACCGTGATGCTCACGAAGCTCAGGACAAGCGCAATAGCGGTGGCGGATTTCAGAAGATTGGGGCGAGCCATAGGGTCAGGTCTTTTCTTTGTTACGTTGTTGGGCAAGGGTCATTTTTTGCGGGTTGATCGGTTTGCCATTATGCCGCAGTTCGAAGTAAATCAGGGGCGCATCGTCGCTTGTTTCGCTGGCGCCCACCGGTTCGCCGGCCGCCAGTTTGGCGCCCACCACCGTGTCGATGCGGCCAAGCCCAGCGATTAAGCTATGATAGCCGCCACGATGCTCGATAATCAAGATGCGACGATATTTTTGAAAGGGGCCGGCAAAACGTACCGTGCCGGCCAGGGGTGTCACCACACTGGCGCCCGGACGGGTTGTAAAGGTGACCCCTTTGGCAACTGCACCCAAGTCATCTTTTTCAGCAAAGCCGGTACGCACCGTACCGCTAACCGGATGCTTGATCGACGAGGGCAGCGCATAGCGGCTGGATTTGGCGGGGAGGGTGGCCGCAGCCAGACTAGCCCCCCGTTTGACGGGCACAGCCGCTGTCTGTTCCGTTTCAGGTTCAATTTTATCTAGCTGCGGCTTTTGTCTAATTTTTGCAACTAGTTCTTCGATATTCTTCGCTTCGCGTGCGAGGCGGGCGACTTCGGCCTGCTGGGCCTTGCGCTCGTGTTCGGTTTGCTTGTAAATCTTTTGACGCTCTTTAAGTAGTGCATCCGTCTTTTCTTGCTGTTTATTGTATTCCTTCAGTTTTTTTTCGTGCAGATTTTTCTCTTCGCTGACTTTGTCTTCAACATCGGCCAAGGCGGCCAGGTCTTCGCGGATTTCGCGGGATTGGTCTTGCAGGGTAGGCAACAGGCTTTTCATCAGATGGGTGGTGCGGGCCGCGGCCAAGGGTTCCTGGCGCATCAGCAGCAGGCTAGACGGCGTGCGATCATAACGGCGGGCGGCACCCAGCAAATCCTGCAAACTGTTTTCGTCGCGGTAAAGTCGGGCTAAGAGGGCGCGGCGATCACCGTGTAAATCTTTCAGTTTGGCGTCAGAGCTTGCCAAGGCATCTTCGGTCTCGCGCAGCTGGCCGCTGGCTTTGACAAGCTTCTTCTTGAGGTCATCGACTTCGCTGGCCAGTTTTTTGGCTTTGGCGGCGGCAGCACTCTGGGCGGCTTTGGTGGCGGCGAGTTCCGCATTGATATCACGCTGGGCATAGGCGGGCAGTGGCAGGGTCGCCAAGGCCAGCCCCAGGCTAAAAACAGCGGCGATGGCGCCGATCCGGGCGGCGCCATGCATTCCTAGTGATGTCGATCTGCGAAACCCCATTGCCCCTGTTCCACAATCGCGCCTTAGGCCCGGTGATACGGATGCCCCGCCAGTATTTGCTGGGCGCGATAAATCTGCTCTAACAGCATAACGCGAACCAGTATATGTGGCCACGTCTGTTTACCAAAGCAGAGCAAGAATTTAGCTTTTTTTTTTTTTTTTTCGGTCAGGCCATCGGCGCCGCCGATCAGGAAATAGACTTCGTTCTGGGGTGCGCTTTGGGCCCAGCCCTGCAGCTTATGGGCAAAATCGGGGCTAGCGAGACTGCTGCCGCGTTCGTCCAGGGCGATGAGCATCGCCTGATCGGGTAAATGGCGCAGGATAAGCGGTTCTTCTTCCGCCGAAGTGGCGCCCTTCGGTGTCTCGATTTCCTTGACGGTAACGGTCCAGTTCAGGCGCTTGATGTATTCCGCGCAGAGCTCAGCCTGCGGCGATGCCTTCATCCGACCGACGACAAGCAAGCGGATTTTCATTTCTCTTTGGTATAAAGGTTATAACCCACCGTCGAGAAATCAGACATCCACAGTTTTTCCAGGTTATAGAAGGCGCGCACTTCCGGGCGGAACAGATGCACGATCACATCGCCTGCGTCCAGAATAACCCAGTCACCGGCGGTTTTCCCCTCGATACGGCAGCGAAAGCCTTCTTTACCGATGGTGCCTTTGATCTTTTCGGCCATGGCCGCCACGTGACGACCGGAGGTGCCCGAGACGATAATCATATAATCTGCAATCGCCGATTTACCGGCGAGATCGATCGAGACGAGGTTCTCGCCTTTTTCTTTCGCCAGTTGCCCCATAATCAGGTCATAGAGTTTATGATTGCCATTTGTTTTGGCTTTAGGGGCAGTTGCCTTTTTAAGGGGGGTTGCGGCGGCAGGTTTTTTGTTGGCTGTTGCCGGCGCTGCTTTTTTAGGTGCTGTTTTCTTGGCGGCAGGCTTTTTGACGGCGGTCTTTTTCACCGGTGCTTTGGCAGCGGTCTTCTTAGCTGTCGTCTTTTTCTTGATCGGTGCGATGGGAGCCTCCCTTAAAACAAGCCTGCAATGCAGCAATTATAAGCGTCTTTTGCGGGCCATGCAACTACCGCCAGCTGCCCATGGCCCTTATAGCTGTAGAAGATTGGGCGTTTCGCGCAATCGGCAGTATAACCCATGCCGGTAAAGGCCGGGTGGTTAAAAGGCTAGCCTGTTCAGCGGGCAGGCGATGCCGGTGGGCATATTCCCAGGCAGGGCTGCCGCGCAGGCTATCTTCGGCGGGTGGGCGGTTAATGACGCAAACCGGTACCAGGTTAAAAACATCGCGCCAGTTTTTCCACCGGTGAAACTGCCGCAGGTTATCGGTCCCCATGAGCCAGACGAATTGCGTCTCGCTAAAACGCGTTTGCAGGGCCTTGAGGGTATCGACGGTATATTGCGTCCCCATAGCCGTTTCGATATCGGTTGCAAAAATACGCGGGTGGTGGGCGGCGCGTTGCGCGCTTTCCAGACGTTTGGACTGCAGCGCCATGCCCGTGGCTGATTTTAGCGGATTTTGCGGGCTAACCAACCACCAGACGGCATCGAGTTGCAGGGCACGCATCGCTTCAAGGCTGATATAGCGATGGCCTTCATGCGCCGGGTTGAACGACCCCCCCAGCAGACCAACCCGCAAGCCCCGCCAGCTTTCGCGCCCATAGGCTGAGATGCCGTGCTTGCTCATTCTTCCGCCAGTGAAACAAGAGTCGTATTACCGCCGGATGCTGTGGTGTTGACGCTGATGGTGCGCTCCGTGGCGAAGCGTAAGAGATAATGCGGGCCGCCCGCTTTAGGA
>JAIXUW010000101.1 GCA_027483355.1 Alphaproteobacteria bacterium | reverse complement strand
GCCAGGCGGAAATGCAGCGATTGCGGGTCGCGCACGGCCACGCCATTAATGGCGGTAATCACATCACCCACCTCTAACCCTGCCTTATCGGCCGGACTGTCGGCACGCACCTGATTGACCAGCACACCCTGCGCCCGGCTGAGGCCCAGACTTTCGATCATGTCCGAGGTGACACTCTGCCCGGTAAAGCCCGTCCAGGGGCGCACCACCGTCGTGCCGCCGGCCTTGGCCGTATCAATCACCGTTTTCACCATATTGGCCGGAATGGCAAAGCCTATCCCGTGCGACGCACCGGTGCGTGAAAAAATCATACTGTTGATACCAATCAGGCCGCCGTTGACATCGACAAGCGCGCCACCCGAATTGCCGGGGTTAATGGCGGCATCGGTCTGGATAAAAAAGCCGTATTCGCTTGGCCCCACGCCCGTGCGCGACAGGCCCGAGACGATGCCACTGGTCACCGTCTGCCCCAGACCAAACGGGTTGCCAATCGCCAGCACGATATCGCCGACTTCCAGCTGGTCACTATCCGCCAGCGCCAGGGCCGGTAAAACTTCGCCCTTGGGGTCGATGCGCAGCACCGCCAGATCCGTTTCATCATCACCCAGAATTTTCTCGGCGGTGAATTCGCGGCCATCGGCCATCACCACGCTGATCTCGGTCGCTTGCCCCACCACATGGCTGTTGGTGGCGATGATCCCCGATGGGTCGACGATCACGCCCGAGCCCAGCGAATTTTCCACCCGCTCACGCGTGCCACCCGGCATCCCCAGGGCGCCGCCAAAAAACTGGTTAAAGAAGGGGTCATTTAAAAACGGGCTGATCACCGCCATGCGTTCGCGCACCAGCCGCTTGGCATAGATGTTGACGACCGCCGGGGCTGTTTTCTTGACCAGCGGTGAAAAGGTCATTTGCAGATCGCGGGTCGATTGCGGCACTTGTTCACCCGCCCACGCGGCACTCACCGGCATAACGACGGCGAGCAACCCCAAAAGGACAGCACAGACAAAACGCATGGCAGAGCCCTCCACGGCAAAAGAAAAAGGCGAGATTTTCATCCCGCCTAATATAGTCTCTCTGGCCGATTTCAGAAGCGTTTTGACGCTGTCGCCCGGAGGGGCTTAGAAGGTCACCTGGCCAGTTTTGAATTCAAGGCTGCTGCGGCACAGAGTTTGACCGGCAACCGCGTTGGCACGCGCCTCAATGGCCTTCAGCGTGGCTTCATCGGCCTTGCGCGGGTGAAAAACAAAGACCTTTTCACCCTCCAGGGTGGTTTTAGCGGTAAAATAGGCTTTGCCGTTGAATTCGTTTTTGAGCGTGCTGACAATCGCCGCCGCTTGCTCTTTGGTAAGCACTGACATTTTATGTCTCCTCAGATTAAAAATAATACGTAAAATTATATTTTTACCGCCCCTTTGTCAACTAAAACAACCGTAAAAGAAAAAGGCGGGTTATAAAAACCCGCCTTTTCAATGCTTTATTCGAAAACAACGCTTAAGCGGTCGCTTTCTTTTTACGGCCCGACGATGTTTTCACCGGTTCACCTGCTTCGTGAGCGGCTTTCATGGCATCAGCCACGGCTTGCTGGCCGCTGTCTTTGCCTTTGGCAGCGCGGTCGCGGTCAACCAGCTCGATGATCGCCATCGGGGCGTTGTCACCAAAACGGAAGCCTGCTTTCAGCACGCGGGTATAGCCACCCGGACGATCGGCATAACGCTTGGCCAATACATCAAAGATTTTCTTGGCTTGGGTCTGATCGCGCAGGCGCGAGATCAGCAAGCGACGGTTGGCAAGGCCACCTTTTTTGCCAAGGGTGATCATGCCATCAACGACAGCGCGCAGCTCTTTGGCTTTGGGCAGGGTGGTTTCGATCTGCTCATGCTTGATGAGCGCTGCTGCCATATTGGCGAACATCGCGTGACGGTGTTGGGTTTTAACGCCGAGTTTACGGCCGGCTTTTCTGTGACGCATGGTGCGCTCCTTTTCAAGTCATTGAGCTTCACGTATGAAGCGGATTGTAATCACCGTGACCCTGTCAGACTGACAACAGCAGTACGGCGGCGGGGAACCTCCCCAGTTTACAATCCCGGCCTTGTAGGGCTGGGATCGCAAAAGTCGTTAAAACGGCTCTTCCAGCTTGCGCGCGAGATCTTCAATATTCTCGGGCGGCCAGCCTTCCACTTTCATGCCGAGATGCAGGCCCATGTTGCCAAGGACTTCTTTGATCTCGTTGAGCGACTTGCGGCCAAAGTTTGGCGTGCGCAGCATATCGGCTTCGGTCTTTTGGACCAGGTCGCCGATGTAGATGATGTTGTCGTTCTTCAGGCAGTTGGCCGAACGCACAGACAATTCCAGTTCTTCAACCTTGCGCAGCAGATGGCGGCTGAACGGAAGCTCGTCTTTGCTTTCTTCGCGGTTGACCGACTCTGGCTCCTGGAAGTTGACGAAAACTTGCAGTTGGTCTTGCAGGATACGGGCAGCGAAAGCCACTGCATCTTCCGGACGCAGAGTGCCGTTGGTCTCGAGGTCGATAACCAGTTTATCGTAGTCGGTGATCTGGCCGACGCGGGTGTCTTCCACTTTGTATGAAACGCGGCGCACGGGCGAGAAGATGCTGTCAACGGGGATGATGCCAACAGGCGCATCTTCATGACGGTTTTGCGCGGCGGGGCGATAGCCTTTGCCGGTTTGCACGGTCAATTCCATGTTCAGCTTGGCTTTGTCGCCCAGCGTGCAGATGATCAGATCAGGGTTGATGATTTCAACATCCGCGGTCTGCTCGATCATCCCGGCGGTGACTTCCAGCGGGCCTTCAGCGATCAGGCGCAGCTTTTTGGGGCCTTCGTTGTGCATACGCAGCGCCAGGCTCTTGATGTTCATGACGATGTCGGTGACATCTTCGCGCACACCGGGGATCGACGAGAATTCATGCAGAACGCCATCGACTTTGATCGAGGTGACAGCGGCACCCTGCAGCGACGACAACAGCACGCGGCGCAGCGCGTTACCGAGCGTCAGGCCATAGCCGCGCTCGAGTGGCTCAACAGTGACGGTGCCGAAACGGTTGGGATCTTTGTTGGTGGTGACATCAACTTTGTTGGGCTTAATGATCTCTTGCCAGTTTTTCTGTATCAAGGTCGTCCCCTCTTCTCTCAGAGCAAATGCAAAGGTTCGTAAAACGCATCAGAGCGGGGTTTGCTGTCCCCGCCCGCGCGAAAGCGCCCATCAAATCGGCGATGGGCGCTGAATAAATTAGACGCGGCGCTTTTTGGGCGGGCGGCAACCGTTGTGCGGCACCGGGGTGATATCAACGATCGAATTGATCGTCATGCCCACCGACTGCAACGCGCGCAAAGCCGACTCACGACCCGAACCCGGACCGGTGACCAGCACCTCAAGGTTCTTCATGCCATGTTCTTTGGCTTTCTTACCGGCATCTTCAGCGGCGATCTGTGCGGCATAGGGGGTCGATTTGCGCGAACCCTTGAAGCCCAGATGACCCGCAGACGACCACGAGATGGCATTACCCTGCGCATCGGTGATGGTGATGATGGTGTTGTTGAACGTCGAGTTGACGTGCGCCACACCGGAAATGATGTTCTTGCGCTCTTTTTTCCGGATTTTTTTGCCGTCTTCTTTTTGTGCTTTAGCCATTGTGCTTCACTACTCTGGTTATTTCTTATTTCTTGGTGGCCAGTTTCTTGCCGGCGATGGTCTTGCGTGGGCCCTTGCGGGTACGCGCGTTGGTGCGGGTGCGCTGACCGCGGGCGGGCAGACCTTTACGGTGACGCAAACCACGATAGCAACCGAGGTCCATCAGGCGCTTGATTGTCATCGCCACATCGCGACGCAATTCACCCTCGACCTTGCAGGTCGCTTTGATGGTATCGCGAATGCGGTTCAGCTCATCTTCAGTGAGCGCATTAACGCGTTTGCCCCAGGGCACATTGGCCTCTTGCAGGATTTTAACGGCAGTCGGACGACCGATGCCATGAACATAGGTCAGCGCAATGCCGACAACTTTTTCGGTAGGGATATTGACACCCTCGATACGTGCCACGAGCAACTCCTGTTAGTGCTATATAAACGAATCCGGTGATTGGCCCACGTGGGACCAAAGCTCGCGCATTATAGGAAGCGGACGCTTAAGGTCAATATTTTATTTAACTTATTTTGGAACAGCTTTTTCAGCCTATTTCCGCCCCCGCCGCGCCTTAAATCCCCCCAAAAACCCCATCAAATTTTAAATTACGGAAAATAAACGGGCTTTTTGAGTGTCTTTTCTGATCAAACGTTTCACGGCCTTGGCGGATTTTTGCCGGGGCTGTCTTTCGGCCCCTTGAGAATCGCCTCGATCGCGGCCGTCACTTCGTCCATCGACGCCATGCCATCCAGGCGCTTCAGCATCCCCTTGCCTTCGTAATACGGCAGAATCGGGGTGGTCTGATTGTAATAGGTCTTGAGACGCGCGCGCACAGCCTCGGCATTGTCATCACTGCGGCGGACGAATTTATCCTTGGCGCCACAAACATCACAGGTATGAGCGTCCTGGGCCGGTTTAAAGGTATCGTGATAGCCGGTGTTGCATTCGCCGCAGGTATAACGGCCCGAAATACGCTCGACCAGTTTGTCGTCATCAACTTCCATCTGAATGACGGCATCCAGCTTGATGTTGTGCTTCAGCAGCATCGCATCAAGTGCTTCGGCCTGCGCGATCGAGCGCGGAAAACCATCAAGAATAAAACCCTTGGCGCAATCGGCTTGTTGCAAACGCTCGGCGATCATCTGAATGGTGACAGCGTCGGGCACCAGGGCGCCCGAGTCCAATATCGCCTTTAACTGCTGGCCCATTGGATCGTTGGGGTCTTTAATGCGCGCGCGAAACAGATCACCCGCCGAGATATGCACCAGACCATGCAAATCGCGCAGACGCTGCGCTTGCGTGCCTTTGCCAGCGCCGGGCGGGCCAATAAGGATAATTCTGATCGCTTCCGTCATATGGTGTCGCCCCTGTTGCTCAGACGATAATCACGTTTATTTGCGCGCCTTGCTTTTCTTGATCAGACCTTGCTTCTTCAGCAAGCCTTCGTACTGATGCGCCACCAGATGCGAATAGATCTGCTCGACGGTGTCGATCATGACCGTCACCGTAATCAGCAAACTGGTACCGCCAAAATAAAACGGCAGCGCGAATTTCGAGATCAGGAACTCCGGCAGCAAACAGACAAAGGTCAAATAAGCAGCACCAATCACCGTCACACGCGTCAGCACGAAATCAAGATAATCGGCGGTCGATTTACCGGGACGAATACCGGGTACAAAGCCGCCTTGTTTGCGCAAGTTATCGGCGGTCTCGTCCGGATTGAACACAATCGCCGTATAGAAAAACGCGAAGAAGACGATCAGCGCCCCATACAAGAACATATAGGCGAATTGCCCGTGTTGCAGATAACGCGCCAAGCCGTCAAGGAAGGCATTGCCGCCACCCGCCGCATTGCCGCTAAAGCCCACTATGGTCAAAGGCAGCAACAGCAGGGACGAGGCGAAAATCGGTGGAATAACACCCGCGGTGTTGAGCTTCAGCGGCATATGGCTGGTCTCGCCACCGGTCATGCGGTTGCCACCCACCATACGCTTGGGGTATTGCACCAGCACGCGGCGACGCGCGCGCTCCATGAAGACGATGAAGGCAACAACTGCCACCACCATCAACAACATACCAATGATCAGCGCAGTCGAGATCTGGCCCTGACGGCCCAGTTCCAGCGTGCCCGCAATCGCGGTGGGGAGCCCCGCCACGATACCGGCAAAGATAATCAGCGAAATACCGTTGCCGACACCACGCGAGGTAATCTGCTCGCCCAGCCACATCAAAAAGACGGTACCGCCGACGATGGTGATGATGGTGGTGACGCGGAAATAAAAGCCCGGATCAATCACCGCACTGCCCATCGAGCTTTGCATACCCTCCAGGCCCACCGCCAGACCATATGCCTGAATGACCGCCAGAAAAATCGTGCCATAGCGCGTGTATTGATTAAGCCGTTTACGGCCTGACTCACCCTCTTTTTTCATCGCCTCGAAACTGGGCACCATCGAGGTCAGCAGCTGCATGATGATCGACGCCGAAATATACGGCATGATGTTCAGCGCCAGGATCGACATACGCTCCAGCGCGCCACCCGCGAACATATTGAACATATCCAACACGCCGCCGGCCTTTTGGTTAAAGATATCGTTCCAGGCATTAGGGTCGATACCCGGCAGCGGAATGTGCGTACCCAGGCGATAAACGATCAGCGCCAGCAGCGTGAACATGATGCGCTGCTTGAGTTCGGTGGCCTTGGAGAAAGAGCCCACATTGAAATTGGCGGCAAGTTGTTCGACGGCTGAGGCCATGAGGCGTGGTTCCTTGGTGTATGTCGGGGACGTTTAGAAAAAGACCGTCTATTTATGCCCGACCGCGCGCCGAAGGGCAAGATGCAGCCGCGCCCAATCATGGTTTCTCTTAAGGATTTTCCCCGCGAAGGCGGCGAAGGCGGCGAAGGCGGGGATCCAGTACAGCGAAGCTGCGTTTATAACCAGCTGCCCCCCCGCCTTCGCGGGGGAGCGGCGTCTTGCCAAAAGAAAAGACCGGAAGATAACTTCCGGTCTTTATTCCTCAAGTCACCCCGCACGTGATGCGGTGTCCATGGATGCCGGAACAAGTCCGGCATGACAGCTTTCTTTGTATTTAGGCTTTCTTGCGGCGGCCTTCAGCTTTGGTGATAGCCGCTTCGCGGGCAGCTTGACGCTT
>JAIXUW010000054.1 GCA_027483355.1 Alphaproteobacteria bacterium | reverse complement strand
TTGATATTATGCCGGCCGCGTTAACACGTGCCTGCGCGGCCGGACCGCTTTTGACCAGACGTTTGCTGCGCGCGATGGATGCTGTACTCACGACTGCGCAAGTACCACTGCCAAAAGCTCTGAGGCCTTTGGCGGTCAGCACGTTGACCGGTATTTATTTATCTCTTATCGAAACCTGGCGACAAGATGACAGCCCGGACCTTGCCAAAACAATGGCCGCGGTTGACAAACGTATTGGCTGGTTTGAAAAAATTTTACGCGAAACACCTGGCTTAAACCGGCAGGCGTAAAATAACCCGAAGGCCACCGCGCGGACTATCCGCCAGCACGATCTCGCCGCCATGGTTATGAACGATATCTTGAGTGATGGATAAACCTAAGCCAACACCGCCGGTTTTTTTGTTTCGTGATTTTTCCAGCCGATAAAAAGGCCGGAAGACAACTTCGCGATCGGCTGGCAGAATACCGGGGCCATCATCGTCGATGATGATTTCGATATCATCATCCAGATATTGCGCGTTTATCCAGATATTTTTGCCAAACGTGGTGGCGTTACCCACCACGTTGGAAATGGCCCGTTCTATTGCCACAGGTCTGACCTTCGCCAGCAAACGCCTGTCAACGGGATTGCCATTTATATCAAAATGAATTGTATGTCCGAGGCGCGCGGCATTGGCGCTCACCCGCTGAATAATCTCGGCGATATCTGCCATCGAGGTGGGTTCGTCCCCCTCACCCTTGGCAAAGGCCAGATAGCCATTGACCATCTGTTCCATTTCGGCGATATCTTGTTTCAGCGCTTCGGCGTCGCTGCCCGGCAAAGCCAGAGCGGCTTGCAGTTTCATCCGTGTCAACGGCGTGCGCAGATCGTGCGACACGCCGGCCAGCATTAGGGTGCGCTGTTCGATCTGGCGGCGCAGGCGTTCTTTCATACGGATAAAGGCGGCGGCCGCTTTCCGGATTTCCATGGCGCCCACGGGTCTGAAATCTGGCACATCTTGCCCACGGCCCAGTTTTTCCGCCGCGACGGCTAGGCGTAAAATAGGTCTTATCTGGTTGCGCATAAATAAAATAGCGATGCTGAAAAGTATAAAAGCACTGCCAATAAGCCATAAAATAAAGATATAGGTGGTCGACGAGACCAGACGGCGTTCGTGGCTTAAAACGCTCATCACTTCGCCCGGTGCATATTGCACATCGACGACAAACCATTTGTCTCGCTCATAGGGGCGCACGACGAAGGGGCTATCCAGGCGGCGGTCGAGTTCTTCTTCGAGTTTCGGCCCCACGCTAAACCAGCTGTAGCGGGCAAAAGGATCATCGGCGCGCTGATGACTGATATCCTGGGCGCTGGATGATAAAACCACTGTGACACCCAGGCTGTGCGAAGCGGTAGCCGCTATTTTATCGCGCTCTGCCGAGGATTCGGCTTCTTGTAACTGGTTGGCGATATAGCTAATTTCGGCGGCCAGGGCAAAAACCAGACGATTACTGGTGCTTTCCCAGTGGCGATCGAAAAAGATAAAGGCGACAATCACCTGCAGTAAAATAACCGGCACGGTAATGATCAGCAGTGATCGTCCAAATAACGTCCGTGGCAGCAGTCGGTGGCGCAGCCGTAGTCTTTCGCGCGGCAGAGACATATCGCTTTTTACTCGAGCCATAAGACATAGCCCTTCCCGCGCACGGTTTGAATATAGCGCGGCAACTTCGGATCGTTTTCCACTTTACGACGCAGCCGCGTAATTTGCACGTCAATCGTGCGCTCGGCCGCACTCAGGCCACATAACTCGGCCAATTCTTCGCGGCTGACGGTCATCCCCTGACGACTGATGAGAGCTTTAAGGAGGGTGCTTTCGGCTTGCGTCAGGGTTTGCCGATCCCCGGCATCGGTGGTTAATTCACCCTTGGTCGGGCTAAACGTCCATTGACCAATACGCACCTCTTCATTTTTATCGCGCAGCGGGTTTTGCAGGGCGCGGTTTTGCCGCCGCAAAATGGCATGAACGCGCAACAGCAATTCGCGCGGCTCGAACGGTTTAGGTAGATAATCGTCAGCCCCGGCCTCAAGACCGGCAATACGCGATTCAACCTCGCCCAAAGCGGTTAATAAAAGGACAGGCGTGTGATCATTATTGTCTTTGAGACTCCGGGTCAGGCTGAGGCCGTCTTCTTCGGGCATCATGACATCCAGCACGATCAGATCATAGGCGAGGTGCAGCAGAATCTCGCGTGCCTCTGATGCGCTCGACGCCGTGGTGACCAAAAAATCATGTTCGCTTAAAAAGCGAGACAACAATTGGCGCAGGCGTTCGTCGTCATCCACCACCAGCAAATGCGGTTTCAATGCTGCCGCCAGCAGCGGATCGCCCAAAGGGGGCAAAGAGGATGAAGGGTCTACATTCATAAGCCTGAGCCTAGCATAAACACCCCCTCCTCTCATATTCGAGACGTCAATATTATGTCCAATATTGCCTATATTTACAGGCCGTCCCCACCGTTTAGAATGGAGGTGTGAATTTCAACGGACAGGCACCCACGCATATGACACTTATTCCCTACGACGACCGTGACGGCCACATCTGGCTGGATGGCCAACTGGTGCCATGGCGCGATGCCAAGGTCCACGTCCTCAGCCATGGCCTTCATTACGGCAGCGGGGTTTTTGAAGGTATTCGCTGCTATGGCGGTAAGTCGTTCAAACTGCGCGAGCACGCCCAGCGGCTGATTGATGGCTGCGCCTTCATGGATATGAAGCTGCCCTA
>JAIXUW010000222.1 GCA_027483355.1 Alphaproteobacteria bacterium | reverse complement strand
GGCGGCTGTCTCTAACGGGTGTTCAAGAAGCAGCATGTGCCCGCCCTGTATCACCACCTGGCCGCCGCCCTGAAGAGCGGCCAGCGCCGCGCCCCGTTCGGGTGGGGTCATTTTGTCAGTACTGCCCGAAATAACCAGCACGGGTTTTTGCACCGGCGGTAATTCCTGCAAAGAGGCACAGGCGGCAAGATCAACCGCCAAAGCGGCCCCTGGCACCTGGGCCATGATGGCGGCGGTCTGGGCGCGGATTGTTTCGGTTTGCGGATGGGCGGGATCGCAGCTCCATTTCACCACCAGGCTTTGTGCGGCAGCACTGTCTTGCCCGGCCAGATCAAGCAGCTGTTGATTGACCGGCAAAGTCGGCGCCGCCCCCAGTGCCACCACCCCCGCGACGCGGGGGTGCCGTGCCGCCGCCAGGGCCACCGCCGCCCCCAGCGAGTGGCCGATCAGAATAAGGCTTGCCTGGGGATGCGTATCAATACGGCCCAGCAGCCATTGAGCCATGGCGCTGACCGACGGCAAAAGCAGATCTGCCGCATCGCCCGGGCGATGGCCGGGCAGCGTCACCGCCTCGAAGCTCTGCGCCGTCAGCAGGGGGGCGAGGCTGCCGAAAACACCGCCATGCATACCAGCACCGTGTATCGCTAAAAGATGATGGGTCATCGATGATATCCCGCGTGGTGAACAACATGAAACAGCTGATGGGCGTTTAGCGAGTCAGCATAGCGCCTGCGCCGGTTGTGCCGCAAGGCACAGAGGCGCCAGCAATTTAAAACACAAAAAAAAACCGCCCCAAATACGGGGCGGGTGAAGACATCACGAGGAGGCACAGATGAAATTCGTCGAGCAATCTGCTCACAATTCCATCGTACCAAGAAGCGGTTAATGCCCGGTTAACGGCGGCAAAGCGCCGATCAGACAGGATTTAAACCGCTTCTTCGCCCACCGCCGGGGCGGGGGCCGGGCCTGATTCGCTGAGCGCCACCGGGTCACGCCACTTAAGCGGCTTCAGGCGGGACGCGGTCAATTCGTTGGCATCTTCCAAAATCGGATAGGCGATGAGGGCGATGTAGCTGTTGACCCGACGCAGATCACGCAGGATATCCAGGTGCAGGCTGGAGGTCGCCACGGTTTCGGCCACACCGGCCGATAAGCGGCGGAAATGGCTTTCAGTCGCGATGTTTTCCTGCTCGCGCAGAGCTGCTTTTTGCGCAAACAAATCACGCGCCATTTTGACGTCGCCGCTCATGAAGACGTTTTGGGCCAGGCGCAGGTTTTCCATGACCCGGTGGTGCAGGTCGGCGATTTCGGCGAAACCTTGCCGCGAGAAGTTATCCTGGTTACGGATTTTCTTGGCGGCCAGCTCCATCAAATTACGGTCGATGATGTCGCCAATGTGTTCAAGATTGGTCGAAAAGGTGAGAATCTGCATATAACGCTTGCTCTCCGCCTTATCGAGGGAGTTCACCGACAGGCGGGCAAGGTAATTTTTCACCGCCTGATAGAGCTCGTCGACGATCATTTCGCGGTCGCGGATTTCCTGCAACAGGCGCGGGTTGCTGGAGCGGAAGGCTTCCAGTGTGTCGGCCAGCATACGTTGAATGACGTCGCTGATGCGTAACGTCTCGCGTGCCACCAGAGCGAGCGCCGCCGGCGGCGAGGCAATCGCAGTGGGGTCCAGATAGCGCGGCATGCTTTCGTGTTCTTCGCGCGGGCGGTCGGGCAGGATTTTCTCCGACAGTTTGGTGAGCGGCCCGATAAACGGCAGAAAGACAAACAGCAGCGCCACGTTAAAGGCCGTGTGGAAATTCACCACCATCCGCGCGGGATCGGCATGCACCGCTTCGACATAGGGCAGGATATAGGTCATCATAAACGGAAATGCCACAATGACACCGATGCCGCGGATCAGCAGGTTGCCCAAGGGCACCCGACGTCCCGCTGGAATATCGCGGATTGTCATGACGACCGGCGCAATCGCCGAGCCCAGGTTGGCCCCCAGCACCATATAAAGCGCCAGCTCAACGGGCATCGTGCCGGCGGCAACAAAACTGGTAAAAAGCAGCACCATGCCAAGACCGGAATGCACCAGCCAGGTGATCAAGGCCGAGACCAGCACCGCCAGAATAGGCTCGCTCGCCAAAGGTACGAACAAGACATGCAGCGCTTCGGATTCTTTCAACGGCCCCGCCGTCGCCGTAATGGTTTGCAAGGCCAGCAAGGCCAGGCCCACACCAAACACGGCACGGCCGACATGTTTGTATTGACCGGCCTCCATGACTTTATTGACCAGATAGCCCGTCGCCAGCATGACCGGCATTAACCAGCGCATATCGAGCGACATCACTTGCGCGGCCAGCGTGGTACCCACATCAGCACCTAGAATAACCGCCAGCGCGCCCGTGATGGTGATGACGTTACGCGCCGCAAAAGAGCTAACGATCAAGGTGGTGGCGGTCGAGGATTGCAACAGGGCAGCCACACCGATACCGACACCGGCCGCCTTGACGCGGTTGGTGGTCGCACTCGAAATGGCACGGCGAAAGGACGCGCCAAAAGCACGGTTCAGGCCGTTCGACACCATGCCGACACCCCACAGCAGCAAGCAGACACTGCCAGCCAGCGTGATCAAAGTTAATGTAGCGCTAATCTTCGTTCTCCTTCATATCGCCAAAAGCGTTGCCGGGGCCGGGTATTGGCACCCGGCCGCAACGCTTATTACACACACTCTGTTTAGATGGCTCGTTGGCCTTTGGCGGCGCTTTTAGTGCGCGTTCGCCCAGATACGCCGCTTGACTGCGGCCAGTACACCAATAAAGACAAACAGGAAAAGCATCACTTTGATGCCCATCTGTTTGCGTGTCTCCATATGCGGTTCGCTGGCCCAGGTTAAAAACTGGGTAACGTCAGATGCCATCTGCTCCACGCTGGC
>JAIXUW010000080.1 GCA_027483355.1 Alphaproteobacteria bacterium | reverse complement strand
GTCGCCGAGGGTGCTTTTGATCAATTGGGCGATACCTCGACCCTGGCCGATCCGTCGGTGGTCGAGGGCATCATCGCCAACCACAAAACCATCATGGCCAAGGCGGGGTAGGTTTGCTTGCCCCCTTCCGCCAGAGAAAAGCCCCGGTCGTCCAGCCGGGGCTTTTTGTTTTGATTCGTCGACTGGCTTATCCTACCGAACAACGTAAACCATTGATTTAAAATATATATTATTCGCACTCTTTACTTTTTATTAACTATATGTAAAATTAATTCAGCTTTATCGAAACAATACACCTCTAAAGGAGCCTCTCATGCGCGACAATTTCTTTGATAATCCAGCCTATGCCTTTCTGAGCCGCCCACTGAAAAACTTGGGTGGATGCGTAAAGGGAGCGTTTACTGGCATGATAGATGAGGGCAGCTATGCTGTGGCGATGATCGGCGGTATTGGCGCGCTATTTGGTGCATTAGTCGGCGCCACCGCAATAGGAAGTATGGCCTATACGCTGGCGGGCGGGGCCGGGTTATTGGCGGGAAGCGCCGCTTTTGCCGGAGGACTTGTCGGCATCGCCGGCGGCGTTCTCGCAGGAGGCGCTGCGGCCCTCGCCTCTACAGTCGCTGTTGTCGGCCTGATGGCGACGATGGTCGGCGTCATTGCGGCGGGCGTCGGTCTCGTGACAGGCACCCACGAAACGATCAATTATCATCGCTCCAAGCCCCGCCAACGCGCCGCACTGCCAGCCCCTGCAGCGCCGGTAGAGAGCCTTTATGTGAGCTTCCCCACGAACCCCATCATCCAAATGGCTAAGGCGCGCGAGGCGATAAATGTCCTCACTGCAGAGCAGAAACAAGAACTGCTGCAAAGCTTGCGGGAGAGTTTCGCTGTACCCGCTACCCGCGCAATACCCACGCAACAAGAATCCGCAACCGCGCCCGGCACCAAAGGCAAAGTCGTCCCGGTGATGTAATCAGCCAACCGTCCAATCCAGAGACAGAAGCCACAAATAATACACACAAGGATCATACAGATGACCGAAGGCTTTTTTGAAGATCCTAAAACCGCCATCATCGCCCGCCCGCTGCAGGGTTTCTGGCACGGAGTATCAGCACCGTTTCGCGATATTCTTGATGAGTATTCATTGGCCAATACCGCTCTGATCGCTGTGAGTGGCGCGGGCGCTTTATTCGGCTGCGTGCTCGGCGGAATGGTGGGCTGCGGCCTCGTCTATACCGCCTTGGGCGCGGCATCACTTGGTGCCGTGGCAGGTATTTTTGGTGGCATCGTGCTGGGTGTCGCCGGTGGATTGACCGCAGGTGGCCTAGCGGCAGGCGCGTTCTATTTATCTGTCGCGGGTGTCTTGGGCGCAGGTTACGGCCTTTTACGGGCTGGCGTTGGTCTCTGCACCGGCGCTGCCCAAACGATTTTTTATCACCTCGAGGCAAGGGAGCCGAAAAGACTGCCCGCGCCTGCCTTCCACACGGCGCCGCGATCAGCTTTTCCACCGGTTATTCCCGACCGTGTCGAGTCCACCTTTAAGGATATCACCGAGCTGCCCGCCCCCGAGCGCGAACGCCTTTTGAAAAAACTAAGCGTGGCCTTCACCCCGGCGGCAGATACTGCAAAAACAGAAAGCGCCGTCGTCGTCCCCGCCAGTGGCAAAAAACCAGCCCCGCAGAAAGCAGACCTGCGGATTTAACTGCTAGACCGGGGCGCGATCCCACGGACGGCGCGGCCCCCGACGCAGCGACACGCCCAGTTGCGGCACCGGTGTTGCGGTCATCTGTGCAATGGCCGCGACCCGGGCCTCTATCGGCGGGTGGGTCGCAAACATCCCCATAAAACGATGGCTGTTTTCAATACACATCATTTGCACGTCATCGGGCATACCCTTGACCTGATCTTGGCCCGAAATACGCATGAGCGCGCGCATCATCCCCTCGGGATTTTTGGTCATCTCGACAGCACCCGCATCGGCCAGATATTCGCGGCGACGTGACAGCGCAAAGCGGATCAGGATGGAAAACACATAGCCGACCACCAGCACCGCCAGGGCCAGCAGCAGAACAACCCCGCCACCTTTATTGTCGCGCTTGCCGCCACCATACATGACCGGCGACCGGCCATGGACCATGAGGCGAAAAACCGCTTCGGCTAAAAAACCAATCATGCCGACAAAAATGACCGAGATGATGAGGAGCCGCACATCGCGGTTGATAATATGGGTAAGTTCATGGGCAATGACGGCTTCCAGCTCGTCATCGCTGAGACGTTCAATGATACCGCGGGTGAGGACGATTTTATACGTCTTGTCGTTGATACCGCTGGCATAGGCATTAAGTGCTGGACTGTCGATCATCTCAAAATCAGGCATAGTAACGCCCTGGGCGATGCACAGATTCTCCAACATATTATAAATTTTTGGCAGCTGCGCCCTGGTGATCGGCTGGGCACCCGTCGCCGCCCGCATCATGCTGCCGTGGAAAAAATAAGCGATGGTAAACCAGCCGAATGCCGCCAGCATAACCCAGTGGCCATAGCGCAAAACCGATTGCCAGCCAGCTGCTCCTGCTGACTGCCAGTCAAGGGCATAGCCGGGCGGCTGCGCCAAAACGGCAAGACCGCTAAAGAAAGTATAGACGAGGGCCGCCAATAACACCGGGAACCCAGCCAACAGCAAGCCTGAGCGAAAATGGTTATTGGCGATATGGGTCGCAAGACCGGTGGCGATCAGGGCCATAGGTTATACGCTCCGGTAAGGGCTCCCATTTAAAACTTCACCGCCGGCGGGGTGGACGCAGCCGCTTTTTCGGCCTCGCTCATTTCAAAGAAGCTTTCTTCGTTAAAACCGAAAGCCTTGGCAATCAGCACGGCAGGAAACTGGGTGACCGCCGTGTTGTATTCGTTGGTCGCGTTGTTAAAGAAGCGACGTGCCGCGGCAATTTTATTTTCAATGTCGGACAGTTCACTTTGCAGCGCCTGGAAATTGGCATCGGCTTTAAGCTGCGGGTAATTCTCGGCGACCGCCATCAAATTCATCATGGCCGCCCCAAGACCCGCTTCGGCTTTCAGCCGCTCATTGACAGGTCCGCCCCGCATGGCGCTGGCGCGGGCATTCGTCACTGCTTCGAAGACACCCTTTTCATGGCCAGCATAACCTTTGACGGTTTCAACCAGGTTGGGCACCAGATCGTGGCGCAGCTTTAACTGCACGTCGATATCGGCAAACGCATTGCGGCGACGCTGTACCAGCGCCACCAGGCGGTTATAAAGGATTATCAGCAACACAAGAACGCCGCCCAGTACCGCCCAGATCATCCAATTTTCCATCGCAACCTCCCCGATTGATATGCGTCAATGTGAAGTGTTGCGGATAAAGCCAGATTTGGCAAGCGGCGCCAAAAACCTTTAAAGAACAGGCGGCGCCGAGTCTCGCGGTGAGCCCGGCGCCTGTCGCAGTTGCGCCAAAGGCGCAGAGCGACCAGCCCTTAAAAAAGAAAACCGGCCAGGGGTGCCCCCGACCGGTGATCTTTAAAGCAGCCTTGCACGAAAACCCCACACCCCACATATCGGTGTTTCGGCGGCGCTGTCACTTGAGTAGCCCACAGTGGCGGGTCGGGGTCGGGAAAGGCATCTTATTTACGACGCCCATCGCGCGGCACCCGGCTCGCCACCAATGGCTTTTCATGACGCTGGTCAAGCCCGCAAAGTCGGGCCGGCCGCGGCAAGGTGGTGGTCAACGGGGCCGAAGCTCCAGAGACGCGCCTGCCGACGACAGGTATAACCAGACGATCATGATTTAATCTTAGCATGATAAAGATGAAAAACGGGTTAACCGCCACCCGGTTTTTAAATGCCTCAGTTATCCGATGGCACGCGGCCCGTGCGACCCGACGACGAATCGTTGGTGCTGCGGGGCTTAGGTTTTTGCGGCACCCATTCCTCGACAAGACGGCGCCCTTCGGCGGCTTCTTCGACGCTCATGGCATTGATGGTCTCGATGCGCTCGACAATCGCCTGTTTGCGCAAATCGCCCTCGGGCAGGTAATCGGCCGCCAGCGCAAACCATTTGTAGGACTGCGGCAAACTGGGGGTGACGCCCCCCATGCCATCGCGCGTGATGCGGCCCATTTCCATCTGCGCCACACCCTCGCCGCCTTCGGCTGCCCGTTCATAAAGTGTCCGCGCCAGACGCAGCCGCTCTTCTTTTTTGCCAAAGAGGCCACGCTCATAAAGCGATGCCAGGGCCACCATCGACGGCATATGGGCATGTTCATCGGCGGCGGTGCGGTACCAGCGGGCAGCCTCGGCGATATCGCGCGGTAAGCCTTCGGCGCGCTCATACATGCTGGCCAGGCGATATTGCGCGCGGTCATAACCCTGGCTGGCGGCGTGATAATACCAGATGGCCGCTTCAGATAGACCTGCCCCGGGCACCTCACCGCTTTCATAGAGACGCGCTAAACTGAACTGCGCGGCACCATTGCCCTGTTCGGCGGCACGCCGATACCAATCGACAGCCGCTTGAATGTCCTTGTCGACCCCCATGCCAAAGCGATACATGCCCGCCAGCGCGCTTTGCGCATACATATCATTTTGATTGGCGGCAAAAGTATACCACTTCATCGCTTCAGGTAGGTTTTTCTGCACCCCTTCGCCGCGACGATACATGGTGGCCAGATTATATTGCGCACGCGCATTGCCTTGCATGGCCGCTTGCAAAAACCATTGCGCCGCCAATTGCGGATCTTTGCGATAGGGCTGGCCCGCCCGCAGCATCGTGGCCAGATTGTTTTGCGCCACCGCATCGCCCATTTGCGCGGCGCGTGTGTACCAGCGAAAGGCCTCTTTTTCGTCTTTCTTGACGCCCTGCCCGATCGAGCTGATATAGCCCATGTAGACCACGGCCGGCAAAAAATCCTGGCTGGCGGCTTTTTCGTACCAGCGCGCCGCCTGATGCACGTCGCGCGCCATCCCCATGCCGGTGTCCAGCATATAAGCCAGATAATATTGCGCCTGAGGCTGCCCTTCGGCGGCCAGGCGCCAGAAATAACGGCCGGCCAGATGATTATCGCCGTAGTCAAAGGCCTGCAGGGCCGCATTCATGGTGACCTCTTCGGTCACTTGCGCGGTTGCGGGCAGCGCGTGCATCACCGCTGCCAGTCCTGCCACAATAATGACGTGCCGAAGACCGGCCATAGGCTCCCTTTCACAACGTGCCACGGGACAAAAACAGGTGTTTAAAATAACACCTGCGCCCGTAAAGCCGAACCTTTAAAATAGAGGAAAAGAGAGCAAAGCGCAAAAGGGGTCCGGGGTTTATTCAACCATACCGATGGCTGCCATATACAGATCGAGCAGTTCCTGCTCTTCACGGCGCTTTTCCAGATTGGCTTTGCGCAAGGACACGATCTTACGCATGATTTTTGGCTCGAAGCCGGTCGATTTGGCTTCCGCATAAACATCACGAATATCTTCGGCCAGCGCTTTCTTCTCTTCTTCCAGACGCTCGACCCGCTCGATAAACGACTTGAGGCGATTGCCCGAAATTTCGCCTTGATTTTCGGTCGCTTTTTTCTGGGCTTCAGCCATGGGTCGGTTTGCTCCGCTGGGGGGTTGTTTGCTCGCGGCGGAGTGTAGCGGCAGGGCCGCCCCCCTGCCAAGGCCACGAATCATGGTGTTTTTTCAAACATGAAAACAGAGGGATAGTCGCCTAGCGGCGCGGCGGCGGCAAAATGGTGATGGTGCTGGCAGGCGTCAGCTTTTGCAAAACCGCCAGAAGATCGGATTCGGCCAGCGCCACACAGCCCGCCGTCGGGGTGTAACCGGGCCTGGCCACGTGCATGAAAATGGCACTGCCGCGGCCCGGCACGGGCGGGGCGTCGTTATAACCGATGACGACGGTAATATCATAGACGTGATCGTCCCGCGTCATCCGGTCAATGCCATCGGGTGTCGGGCCGGCAGGATCAAGACGGATGCAGGTGTTGTAATCGGCACGGGTGGGATCTTCGCTCCAGGCGATCTCGGGCGTCAGTTGACGCAACGGCAAAGCGGTGACGAGCGGCGGCAGACGGTCGGCGCGGTAGAACACTTCACGCAAGGCATAGGTGCCCAGCGGTGTTTTGCCATCGCCTTCGACTTTCTGGTCGGGCGCGATGACGCCGCTACGGCCCAGGGCACACGGCACGCGCAGATCCGCACAGATGAGTGTACCGGTCGTGGCCGAGGTATCGGTGGTTTCGACAGTGATATGCATAGCTGATTATTACACGGCCAAGCGCGGCGCGTCAAAGACCGTTGGCCTTCATGGCTGCATATTTATCCAGACCCTCTTGCATTTTCAACGCCATCAGCTCCGGCGGGAGCCCCATCCTGGGGTCCGCCGGAGCGTCAGGCAGAGAAAGGGCGGCATTGACCGACGCGTGCGTTGTCAGACGCGCGACGGCCGATGGCCCCCCGTGATAGCGCCCCGTTTGTCCGGCGTTTTCCGCCGGTGCATGCCGCGCCCCCTGGGTGTCAGGCCCAGAGGAATTGGCCGGTGCGCTGCTGGCTGTCCGCATGCGGTCGGGTGCAGGAATTGCGGACAGCGAAACATCAATAGGCTTGGGTGTCTGGTGGGGATAGGCCGCCATCAGCATGGCGGGTGCATCATCCCAGGTAATATCTTCGGTACGCAAAGGGGCAGCGTCTGCCATCTGCGTCGGGGCGGCGGGCCCGGCTGGCTTGTCGCCCAGGGCTGCCATGACGGTTTCGCCCATGGTGGAACCCTTTGCCTCGGCAAAGGCCATATCAGCCATGGCGAGGCCGCCCCCCAAAGGGCCGCCAAACAAGGCGCCGCCGGCAATACGCGCCGCCGGGGCAATTTCATCACCGGTAAATTTGCGATAGAGGGTGCCCACGACCGGAATATGCTGCAGCGGGTTGATGATATCCAAAATGCCTTTGACGAAGCCCAGAAAACCGCCGCTGCCCTCACCGCCTGTCTTGGCGGCCGCCACCGGCATGGTACCGGCGGTGCGTGCTTCGGCCCCTTGCGGGACGTAAACGCGGGTGGGTTGGACAACGATGTGTGGCGCAACGCTCATGTAACAACAGCATCCCCAGTTGGCCGGCACCTGCTCAGGGCACGGCTGCACGCTTTTGACATTGCAAAGGCCATGCCATGCGCACCACCCTAAAAAAACCTGTTAATTCAAAATAAAACCCGCCGGGCGGCGGGCGGGGCGGGCAAAAACTGCAGGGCAAAAAAGAAAATTTCAGTCCTTATAGCAGGGCGTACAGCGCACCACATCGTCGCCGTCCATTTCGTAAAACATAATAACGCCGTGACGGTTGGCTTGTTCAACATGCTGCGGCGGTACGTTTTTTAAGACCGCTTCGCGTCCTGCCGCTGCGATCACCACATCGGGCTTTTTACCATCGCGCACGCTAAACCGCACGCGTACATCAACCGGCACATCCAGCGTCTTGACCGGCGCTAGTAACACGGTGAGGCCCGTGCGAATGCCATAGAGCATATCGAATTTTTCGATGATTTCCTGTTCAGCCATGGCCCGCCTCTGTTTCCCCGTCTCTAATTTAGCCCCATCGCACTTAATAAATGGTTTTTACCTGCAGGCCGCGGCTTGTTAGACTGCCTGCACGAGGACCGCATGACCCGGCAAGCCCGCCCTAAAATCGTTTTTTTACAAGATGTTCCCGCTTGCGTGGGCGCAGCCCTGAGCGCCCATCTGCAGGCACAGGCTGACATAACCATAATAACGGCGGCAACGGACTTGCCCGATCTGATTATCTGCGCCGCCATCACCGAGGGGTTACCAGCGGCCATACCGATTCTGCGCCTGGTGCCGCCTGACCGCCTGGGCGCCCTTCTGGCGGATATGCGCCGAGCACTGGATGAACCGGCCCTGGCTGTGGCCCCTTTTTTCATCGGCACGACGCTGTTTAATCCCGCCGCCAAAACGCTGACACCACCGACCGGCATAGATATCACGCTGACCGAACGTGAAACGGCGCTCTTGCTGTATTTGGCGCGACACGCCCCGGCGCCGGTCAGCCGGGAGGCGCTGCTGCGGGCGGTCTGGCATTATCAGGACGGGATTGATACCCATACGCTCGAGACGCATATCTATCGCCTGCGGCAAAAAATCACGCCGGAGGGGGGTGAGCCTTTGCTGCATACCCTTGACGACGGCTATGCGCTGGCCGCGGTGACCGCGCGCCAGGACTTCTGATGCATCGCCAGAAAAGCAACGTTAGGGCAGCGATGCCCGCACCGCATCCAGGATGGATTGATTGAGTCTCAGCGGAATATTGTGAATGCCCTGCGCCTCCAGACTCGCGAGCCCGGCCAATATTTTTTGCTTTTCATCATCGGTTAAAACAGCGGCAATATCGTCGGGCAACGGCTCGGTCGTGAGCAAGGCGCGAATGGCCGCAATCGAAAACATCGTGTCATCGTCGGCGAATGCCTCGCGCGCGGCCTGCCTCTGGCCGCCGCCCGCTTCATCACGTTTTTGTTGCACGCTTTGATGCTGCGTATCGCGGGCAGCAGGGGTTATGCGCAGAAGATCACGAATACCTGAAAACATGGAATTACCTCTGCGCTCATAAGCTTTGATGTGTTTATTTATAAAGATCCAGAACGTGTTGACGGTTTTGCGCCGCTTCTTCGCGGCTAACCCCTTCCCAGATCAACTGTTTGCCCGACTTATCGTAGATTTTCAATTTTTTGACCCGCCCGGACAGCAGCCAGTAATTCTTTTCATTCAGCTGCAAGGGGTTATCCTTATCGGCCGAGACCGGAGTCACCCATAATTGCATCTGTGCCTGGCCCTGATCTGTTTCAATTTTTTTAGCAAGGCTTTCGAGGGCTGGCATGTTTTCAAACGACAGCCACTGGTAATCCATCAGATCCAGCGGCACCACCGCATAGTCACGACCCAGAAAACTGAAACTATAAAAAGTATCTGGCTTGAAATTCTCGATCAGAAAACCCTGCCGCATCCGGCTGTACGAAGACAACCGCACCGGCACATCGACAATGATCGGGTCATCAAAGGTGATCAGGTTATATGCGCGCAAGGCATCGGTGGCTTTTTCACGCCGCACGAGATCTTTATCAAAGCTATTGGCCGCCCCATAGGCGTCTGATGCCATGGCCCAGGCATCGAAATCAGGCGGTTGGCCGGTCAGGCGGTGAAACAGCATCGCCACATAAGGCGGCGTGGTGGCAACGGCACGCTCCGTGTCCACCGTTGTCAGGACGGGCTCGCCGGCCAGGACAGGCACCGGGTTTGCCAGCCATAAACAGACAAGGGCTGCCAAAGATATCCATTTTTGTGTCGTCCGTCGCATCCAGCACCCGTTCTATCGCTTTTGCCGATCTTTGCGGCATCATCTATCTATATTATCATAGAGACCCCGCACGACAACAGGGCTGACGCCCGCAACAAAAAAGGCGCAGAAGATGGCACGGCGCGAAAAACCCCCCACGGAGAACAAACCGGCGCGGCACCCGGCGGGCAAAATCGCCCCGGAAGATGCGGCGCTGTGGCAGCATGTCGTGGAATCGGTCAAACCGCTGCGCCGGGCACGGCGTGTTGCGAGCGCCCCGGCGACAGTGCCGCCCGTGGCGGGTAAGAAAAAACCGCTGGCACCTCCCCCATCCGCCCGGTCGGTCACCGCCCCGCCAGCGCCTCCCGCACCCAAGGGCTTTGACCGCGCCACCGAGACCAAGCTCAAGCGCGGCGAACTGGACATTGAAGGACGCATCGATCTGCATGGCATGACACAAGAAGCCGCCTATCGCGCCCTGATGCGTTTTATCGACCGCGCGCGCGCCAGCGAAAAAAGAACGCTGCTGGTCATCACCGGTAAAGGACGGCTGTCGGAAGGCGGCGGCGTATTGCGCCGGCTGGTGCCGCAGTGGCTGGAATCCGGCCCGCACGCGGGTGCCATTCTGGCCTGCACCTCTGCCCATGCCAAGGACGGAGGTACGGGGGCTTATTACATTCGCTTGCGCAAATCCCGCGTCAGGCCGTAAAACTTCTTACCAAAAATCGCGCTTGCGTTTGCGCGGCGCCTTGACCGGACGGCTTTGGTGCGCCGCCAGCGCATCGCGCGGCGACAGCACGGGGGGCGTTGGCGGATTGTCATGGGCCAGCGCCAGACCAAAGGTGGAAAGCGTCGGCAGACGGCGTTCCGGCAGCCAGGCCTGATAAAAGGCGATAACGCCTTGCAGGATGGTGGGGGACAGGCCGGCATAGCGCGGCTCGGCGAATTGAATATCCGGGCGATGCGTTTGCAAATACGACTGACCCCGCCACTGTAGCAATCTTTTCAAACGGCTGCTGCTCATGTCTTTGCGGAACATATCGGCGACCCCCGCCCGACCGTTAAAAGCCTGACTGATCGCAGTCGATTTTTTGGCGGTTTGCGCCGCATGCTTTTCGGCGAATTCGTTGATCCATTGCAGATGCGAGGTCTCGTAGAAAGAGCGTAGGCCCGCATCATCATAAAAGGCATTAAAAACGGCTGCCATCACCCGACCGTCATCCAGCGCTTTGGCGCCGCCGTCACGGTCGCTGACACGTGCTGCCTGCAAGGCGCGCTCGCCTGCCCGCACCAGGCCCGGAAAGCGCCCCCGCATCAGCAACAGCGGGCGATGACGCGGGGTCTGCCCCTGCGCCAGCTCAAAAGCGATCTGGGTTTGCTGCGCATAGGCATCCGCCTCAATGGCAAAAGACAAGCGAAACAGTGTTTCGGGTTTGTGATGCGCCGAGGGAAGCAGATCATCACTGCGCTCGTTTTGCAGGGCGTGCACTGCCTCATGTGCCAAAAACAGCGCCAATTCATCACTGTCGATCGACGACCGCATGATCAGGCGCTTGGCATGGGGATCACACAGACCAATGGCGCCGGCCGCATCGGTTTTTTTATTGTCGAAGCAAACGCCATAGCCACTTTTCGCCAAATCACGCAGCAAGTGGCGGCCGGTCTCGCTCTGGGACAGCAGCGCCAAGGCGTCGTGCAAGCGCGCTGCATTGACACGCGCCACCTCGGCGCTGACACCGACCGAGCCATGAAACGCTATGGAGATACCCGGCAAAGCGGGTACAGAAAAACTATCGCGCAACCGGCGGCTGGCCGGTGGCGGCAGGGCACGGCGTGCGCCGGCAACAGACGCTGCATGCCCATGGTTGCGACCGCCGGTGTCACCCGGCGGCGTTTTGCGTGATGTCATCGGCTCCCCTTTTGTCGGCCAAACCCCTTTGGCCGGTCGGACAGCTGAGCCTTGCTCTTGGCTTCGCTGCCGGGCACACACCCGCTTCATCACGCCGTTCTCCTTCAATAAATCACATTTGTTTTCGAACAGCTAGAATTCAATATGAGAGGTGTTAAGATGAAGTTAAGTTCAGGGTCTCGTCATAAGTCGTCTTGAGAATGGCGTAATGCCTGGTATCGCTGACAGACGGACGTTTTGTTTTTGGAAAAGAGCTTCGGCATGCAAGATCTTTCAGGGGGTGATTCGCGCGCTTTCGTGATGGCTGCCGCCAGCGGCGATTTGCCCCAGCTGATTTTTCTGCGCGCCGCCGCTGCCACAGGCATCAGCCCTTCTCTTCTCAATGCAGCGCTGGTGAGCGCCGCCCTGCACGGGCAGGAAAAAACCTGTCGGCAACTCCTGGTCTGGGGCGCGGATGCAAGGCATAACCGCAGCCAAGCGCTCCTCGCCGCTGTTAAAGCCAACCATGGCTACGTGACCGATCTTTTGCTGCGTGCCGGTGCCCGAATGGAAGATGCCAAGCAGCACCGCCCACACATGTCGCTGCTGGCGCAAGCGATCGAGGAAGGCCATGCCGATGCCGCCAAGGCATTACTGCTGCATGGGGCCAACCCCAACGTTATGCATCCGTTCAGTGGCACCACCCTGCAAGCCCGCGCCCACGCGCTGGGTCTCATCGACACTTATCATTTGATGGAGCGTTTGTGGGCGCAGCCACCGCGCGTCCCTGATGATTTTGCCCAGCGCCTACCGCTGGATCAATTGCGCGACGCTTTTCCAACCCATGCGGGTTTCACCGGCTTTCAACTGGCCGCCTATCACGGCCAGATGGAGGCGCTGCTGGCACGGCTGACCGCGCAGGGCCGCACCTTAGCCAAAAGTGACCTGATCACGGCGACGCCACGTTATCCACAGACCCTTTTATTCATTCTGGGCCAACGCGGCGAATTGGCCAAAGTTTTTGACCTAGGTCTCTGGGCGCATGATGTAACGGCACTGCGCGATTTGCTGCGCTATGTGCCCGCTGCCTTTCGCGGCCAGCTGGATGACGCCGGCATTCCCACCCGCCTCCGCCAAGAAAAACTGCGCCAGCAACGTAAAAATAATCTGCGTCTAAAATAAGTTTTAAATGGCTGGCGGTTCTTTGAGGGCTGACGCCGCTGTGCATCTGGCCAGGTCATCTGCACAACTGGCGCAGGCGCCATGCTGACTCGGCAAACGCCCATTGGCCAGCTTACGTATATTTCGCGGTGAGCCAGGCGCCTGCGTCGGTTGTGCGCAAAGCGCACAGAGACGCCAGCCCATTAAAACCTCTAGAATTTATTTTCCAATCTTGCTATCGTTCACATGGGGAATATCAGGATAGCTGCCAAGAGGGGAATAATTCGTCATGAACGCATCAGATCTTTTGCCGCAGGCCATGCCTGCGATCTCGCACGCCTATGTGCGCAAGCCCGGGCCCGATTTCGGCCAGAGCGGCGGGGGCATCGGCATCCCCGACCCTGAGCGCGCGCTATATCAGCACGATGCTTTTTGCCGCGCCCTGCAGCAGGCGGGCGTCGAAGTCCGCGCCCTTAAATACGACCCGACCTATCCGGATGGCTGTTTTCTTGATGATACGGCGGTGGTGGCGGGCAATCTCGCCGTGATCGGCCATTTCCCGGCCGCCAGCGCCCGCGCCGGCGAGCAGCAATTGGCGGCAAGCCTTCTGGCTGGCAGCCGCATTTTGAAATGCATCACCGCCCCCGGCACGCTGGATGCCGCCGATGTCGCCTGCGCTGGCGGGCATTATTTCATCAACCTGTCGCCCCGCACCAACCACGAAGGGGCGGCACAGCTTGCCTATTACCTGCAGGAATTTGGCCATGCTGCCACCGTCCTGGATATTGGCGGCGAAAGCGGCCTGCGCCTGGGCCACGCCCTGTGCGATCTGGGCCCGGGTGCCGATGGCCGTTCGCTGGTGTTGCTGCGCGAAGACCTGGCCAAGCACTATGCCTTTTTGACGCTGGATAAAATCCTGGTGCCCTGGCGCGATCGCGGCGCTTTGTCGGGCCTGATGATCAATGGCCGGTTTTTACTGCCCGCCGGCTACCCCGGCGTTGCCGCCGCCTTGCCGGCACAGGGTCTTACAGTGGTGGAATTGCAGATCTCGGAATTTGAAAAGATGCAGGGTGGCTTGAAGAGCCTTGCCTTACGACTCCCTGCCCGCGAAAGCGAAAACATCGTGCGTCTCAACGATATCCGCGCCCGCCGCGTGGCGTAAGATATAAACGGGCTGGCGCCTCTGCGCGCAAGCGCGCAACCGGCGCAGGCGCCGTGCTCACCGCGAAACGCAGATAAGCCGTCTTATGGGGGTCTGGCGAGTCAGCATAGCGCCTGCGCCGGTTGTGCGGATGACCATAGGTCAGCTGCACAGAGGCGCCAGCCCTCAAAAACGCACAGAGCGGCCAGCCCATTTAAATCTAACTCTTACCGCTAAAATCCGGCAGCATCGGTGATTTGGGCTGCTCGGTGGTGGCATTGCCGTCTATCTCGGTCAGACGCACCTTGGTCGACCCCACCATTTCCTCGACGATCTGATCGATCACCATACTGAGCGAAACAACATCGTTGCTATCGCCCTGTTTTTCGGACTGCATGGCGATGCGACGCTTGATCTCGTTGCGGGCGGAACCGCCAGGGTAATTTGCCGCCAGTAACCGCCGCGCCTGTTGCGCCCCGATGCGACTATAAAGTTTGTTACGAATGGCGGCATCTTCTGACGTCGTCGAAAAGGCCCAAAGCTCAATCGGGCCCAGCGTGTTGATCAGGTGCTGCTCGTATTTGCCCTCGGTCGTGCCCAAAACCAAAAGGGCGGGCGCCCCCGAGGCTTTAGGGCCGGTCAGTTTATGGCGGATGATCCAGCGCGCGGTTTCGGTCAGGCCAAAGCGCTTTTGTGTCGCATCGACCGCGCCATCCGAAATGGCCGTGCCCAACACCCGGACGCCGGTGGCGAGATCGACCATGTCATCGTCGAAATCCTGCAGCATCTGAGAGGCGAGAATGATCTGAATGCCGCGTTTACGGCCCTCGCGCACATCGCGCACGACCTGTCCCCGCACCGAGCGCGAACTGGATGTACGATGGAATTCATCATAGCAGAGGCGTTTCGGCGTCTCGGAGAATTGGCGCAGACGCTCCTCGTGATAAGAGCGGTAGCGCGGCTGCATCTGGTTAAGTGCTTCTTCGTTGATCCACCACGGGGTAACCAAGGCATGACGCGCCAGCATATACATGATGGCGGTCTGGCGGTCGGCGGTGGCATCGCCCTGGGGCGCCACATCTGCCAGATCAAGCGAGCAGACGCGTACTTCGTTGAGGGCAAATTTAGTGACCGAAGCCAAAATCGGAAATTCACGCACGCCCGAGGTGATCATGCGCTCGAAAGCGTGAATAACACTCTCCGAACTGCTGCCGATCGAGGTTTGCTCGAGCAGATTGCGGATCTGCGGGCGGCGGGCGGCGGCAATCGCATCACCCAGGGTCGGCATAGCGTAGCGCTGCGCCAAGCCCGCCTCGTAGGTCGCACCCCGTTCGAACAGCATATCGACCAGATCCCACCAATAGGCGCTGGCGGGCAATTTCAGATCATATTTACGAATGGCCTCATCAACGGCCTGATCAATCCGCGGCAGATAGGGGCGCGGTTCGGCATTGGCCGAGGCATCATCGCGCCAGCGGTACATTTCATCGACCACCAGACCGGCCAGCTGGCTGATGCCATCATAGGGCTCGGCCTGACCGGGCGGGGTGCAGACGAGCGTCAGCATTTCAATCAAAAAGCTGCGCTCGGTCACCTGCGGATAGCGCATCCCCAGCTTGGTATCAAAGGGGTTGATGGCGAAGCTCTGGTTCATCTGCAGGCGATAGCTGGCGGCTTCGTGCCGGCGGTTGGGCGGCAGCGCGTCTTTGATCAGCGAGATAAGCCCAGACGATGACGGACCAATATCAATGATCGCCACAAAAGGCAATTGCGCTGCCCCCGCCGATAAACACGTGCCCAGGTTCAGCGTGTTCATCAAGACCGATTTACCGCCGCCGGGCTGGGCAAAGACCAGATCAAACCAGGTCGTCGTCACATTGGTGCCCGTCTGATAGGGCCAAACGCGGCCATCGGGCGTGCGGAACAAAATCGCCCCGCTTTCAAACGGACTGGAAGCACGCTGCCAAGGCAGCATTTTCATGACTTCTTGCAAGGGGGCGACGGCGGGGGGCGCGGTCGAGGCGCAATGCACCGCCAAGGCCGAAGACATTACCTGATCCAGCGGATCGCCCGAAATCTGGCTGACCTGGCAATAACCCCAGCTTTCAAAGGCCTGCACCAGCGTCGATAAACGGTCTTCGAGCAAATCGGTATTGCCGCGCGTCGCCCAGGTGGCCAGCGACAGGCGGAATTTCACCACCGGCTCGGAACGCGATAGATTATCCAAGGCTTCTAACGCATCCTTGATCTGGCGGTTTTCGGCATTGGTGACCGTAAAGATCGATGACAAAAAGGTCTGCAACGCCATACCTTGAATGCCGCCGCCTTCGATCAGATAGGAAATGCGAAAGGGCGTGCGGCTTTCGGCCAGACGCGCCAGCAGCAGCGGAAAGGGCGACGGCTCCATCGGGCCCAGGGTCATATCGACGCCGCCCCAGATATAGCGGCCCATCTCGACCGAGTGGTCATTCAATACGCGCGCTGAGGCATTGGTCAGCTGCTGGCGCAGCGACGGCCACAGAATATCGGAATAATCACCCTTCTTCTCAACCGCCCGCGGCACCATGCGGTCGCCCGGCAGATTGGCCCGCCAGTTGCTGTCGTTACCGCCCTGCATCAGATTGGCGCGAATAACACGCAGCGCCTCATGCACCTCGAGCGTCGAGTTGTGGATATCCATTTCATGCAGGGCCGTCGTGGTGGCGCTGACGAAACTGTTATGACGTGTGCGCAGCGATTCAATCGCGGCAAAAGGATATTGCGCGTCCGATGCCGGCACCCATTTACGCTTGCGGGCGCGGTCGTTTTCACGGGCAAGATCGGTCTTGGTTAAAATCGCGGGGCGCGTCCACAGCACGAAATAGATTTCTTCCCAGGCGAGAAAATGACTGAGGTGCTTGGCGCGTTCTTCGAAAATATCGTCGATGTCGAGTCCAATCGAACGGGCGGCGACTTGGTTTGGTCGTAACAGCCGGGTCAACTCTTCGCCGACACGCTCAGGATTGCGGCTGAAATAGACCTGAATGGCATGGCCGGGCCGATCAAAACGGGCGCCGATTTTCACCACGGAATCGGCCAGGATTTTTTTGTATTCGGTGTCACCGATGATCTGCCGCGCACCATGCACCTTGACGACGGTGACGAGCGAGCCGTCTTCGGCTGCCAAGGCATTTTTGCTATCCGCTGTTTCCAGGCGGATAAACGACTCCACCGGCTGCCGCAGCAGCCGCGCGAATGGCCTTAAAAAATTGCTCAGCAGCCCCATGGCGTGGTGTCTTCTCGTTCCCCAAATCCCCGGCCGACGGCGGGGGCGGCGGGGGGCATCATATCCCCAGGTTCGCAAGCGCACCTGCGAACTGCACTATACCAAATTTATCAGGGGCTTATACAGCGGTTTTTTGCGCCGTGATCTGCGCTTGCAGGTCATAAAAAGTTTTGACCCATTGGCGCGGCGGATGCTCACCAAAGGGGCCGTCCTTGGAGCGCCAATAGGCCAGCATCTGCGGGAATTGGTTGAACTCCAGCTCGCCCTGACGAATGATGCGGCGATCGAGCGGCAGCAGACGGAAACCTTTCAGCTTTTGCGACCGCGCCCGGTATTCGCGGGTTTCAAGAAAATCCTGCAAAACGCTTGCGATAATACGCGG
>JAIXUW010000289.1 GCA_027483355.1 Alphaproteobacteria bacterium | reverse complement strand
GTGTTTCTGCGTGTCTGCTATGAGGGGCCTCGAAAGGGTCTACCTCACGAAATCGGCTATACACGCCAGTGCGCACACTGTGGAATTGTCTTTGATGATAACCCTTTTGAGCCGACGCCTGGACAGCCCATCAATCGCGACTTGGCAAAGGACTGGCGCGCGGAGATGGACGGTATCATTATGCGCGGAAAGACGGCACTGGAAACGCAGGGTCTGCCGATGAATCAGGCGACATTTCAAGAGCTACTCGATGCTGCGCACACGCAGTTCCGCGTGCCTGCTCCTGAAACTGCCGCGCCTGTCTTTGGTGGTGCCCTCTTAGCACGACTGGCGGCTCTGGACCCTGAGCCATTCCAGGGATGGCGCTCACTTATGGCACAGACAATTGAGCGCACCGCGAAGCTCCCTCCTGCCGGCGCAGATGAGGTGGCCGTCGCGGAAGCGTATGGTCCCCTGTCGGATAGTATGGTGATGTCGCTGGGAGATATTCAGCGACGATTGGGTGCACCGGCCGCAGCAGCAATACAATCGCTCCTGGGGCAATCGGTGAGTCAGATTGTAGAATCGGTGCGAACCTACTTTCTCGTTATATTCCAGCGACTCTTAACGGGCTTCAAGCCATCATCCCTCTTTATTCAGGCAAGCTACAAATTACCCAGCGACACGAAAAAGGATAATGAGACGGCCCTACAATATCATCTGGGGTATCTGGAATCGCTGAAAAAGTATGTCAAGGGCTATACGGCGATGAAACTGCGGGCGGCTCGGAATGCGCTGGCGCAGGTGTTGCCGGTGCTCCAACGTGAGGTGCGCGCGAACCTCATTCCGGGTGGAGCGGGCGGAATTCAGTATTTAGTGGGCAGTCTCATTCTTGGAATTCTAAATGATTTCATCAACCCGAATGTGGTTCCGGTGGGAATCGGTGTGGCCGGCGGAGCTGGTGGGGCCGGCGCAGATGCCGCCGCAGCTGCGGCGCAGGTAGACAGCACGGCGCGCATTCCACTCACCCTCCTGGAAGTCTGTCTTACGCGCCTTCAGACAGAAGGCCTGAATTTCACGGAGGAGCAAATTCAGGCGATGATTGCCCGCCGAGATCGTATGGAGAATGAGCTGTTCATTAAGCGCCTTGACCTGCCTCCAGAAGAGAAGAAGATGGCTATGCGGATTAAGCGTATGGGCTTGAAAGAGTGGGGCGCAGGAGCAGCGAATGTATACAGCCTGAATCCGGAGCAGTATGAGCGCGACCGCGAGCAGCGCGTAGCGATGGGTCTGGTTGATTTTACAGATGATCCACGCACAGCGGCGGCAATGGCTGCTCTGGCCATGGACGATAACTATGGAGGGGGTGGGGCTGGCGCGGAGGCTGGCTACGACAATGTGCAGACAGCGGAAGATGACTGGTGAGAAATGTCTGGACCATTGGACAGAAGATGCGGGTTCTGCTCGTCAGCACAATCCTATATCTGCTGGGTGTGGCCGCGATTCTGTTTTTGCGACCAGCGCCGATGTTTCATGAGGATGGACGCTGGAAAGAGTTCGGCCTACACGGAGACAGTGGCACAACGCTCTTTCCGGTCTGGCTCTTCTGTATTGTCTGGGCACTGACTAGTTATTTTATAACGCGCGTGCTTGTCTCTGAAGGGGTCGTTTCGGCAGTGAACATGACGAATGCTGCGACAGGGCTCACTGCAGTGAGCAGCAGTATTGGATTCCGACCGAACCTCGCCCATTCAGCAATACAGGCGGCGAATGATGACCATTTGCTGCCCCTCAATGCGACATCTGAATCTGCAGAGCCTCCTCCCGCGCAAAAGGGGGGGCGGGCAAAGAAACAGAAGGGGGGGCGGGCAAAGAAGTATATTCTTGTGGCTCAGGAGTCCGAGTCCGAGGCGGATGATTGAATCTGGCGGGCTGCATAGAGCTGTAGAATGACGGCCAGAAGAAAGTTCACAACAATGGAAGTTGCAATGAGCGTGCTCACGGGTGCATTGTATCCGAGCGTAGGCATCATTTCCAGGGGGAGCAGGAGGAGGCTCCCGCAGAAAATTCCGAGAGGCGGGACCCACACGGAGGATAGACTGTTACGAAGAGAGGGTCGCAGTGTAATGACATATTGAATACAGAAATTGCTCAATAGTGTAAGAAGCAGACTCAATAGGGGTGCTATAACACAACCGAGAAGCGCAAATGGAACAGTAAGCGCAAACCAGTAGGAACCAAGTGTGAGAATTACGCCATGCACAACACCAAAGGTGAGACGCACAGCATAGTGTAGTGTATCGGATAACTCTCCGACACTCTTTCCCTCCATTGACCAGATGGCAGAAACGGGCGATGGAGATGTAGGCGCAGCAGCTGCCGCCGCAGCGGCTCCCGCAGATGTACCGCCGGAAGCAGCCGTGGGCGCACCCGCCGAAGCTCCTGTAGGAGATATTGCCGAGCGCCTGCTACAGCCGCCGTATTCGGAGGAGACACTTCAGAAGATTTTGACCTTTTTCCAAAAACGGCGCAAAAATCCTCAGGGTTACACGTATAGCGCGGATGGAAATCTGGAAACGAAGGAGGGGGCGAAGGCTGGAAAGAAGCGAAAACCTGAGCCTGCGGGAACACTCTACCTGAAACGATTCGTGCCGCTGGACCCTACGGAGCGAGGGGCAATCGAGGAGTCGCGGATGGAGACATTGGCGGGGCTGGAGGACGAGTATGAGTCGGCCTCCCAGGAGCTGCGCGAGGCGTGGGCGACATATGAACAGACAGGTGCGATGCGCGCGGTGCTGGCGGCAAATCAGAAGGTTGCCGAGCTCGACGCGCGCCGCTCCGCTGCGCGCTCCGCCGTGCGGAGTGTCTCTATAGAGCAGAATCCGGTAACGCGTAATATTCTATTAAATCAACCCTATGAGATGCGTAAGCTATTTCAGACCGGCGACCCCTTTCTACAGGAACTGGTTCGGATGTCCTTTCACGATTTCAAACTGGAGCAGGAACTTGGAAAATATGTTGCCGATGAGGATGCGCCAAAGGAGGAGGCAGATGCCGCCGCGGAAGCGGCAGCCATCCCACCGGACCAGACCTCCTATCGCCAGAAGTTGGCAGATGGACGTGTTGCACGCATTTTCTTTGATACAGACTCGGAGGTCAATGGTTTCCTCAGCCCTATGTTTCCTGTTGAGTTCCAGATGGAATCCGTCAATTACGCATGCCCTGTACAGGCCTATGAGGCGGAGCGTGCGCGTGAGCTTGGAAAGGGTGAGCTGGCAACCAGTCTACTTAAGACACGGTCAGGGCGCACAGTGCGTCTGATGACGCGTAAGACAGAGGGACACCCTCGCGACGCGCGGGGTCTCTGGTTCCGCATCTATACTGCAGTGTATCAGCAGCATCCGGAGCTGCGCGAGAAGCTGCTGGCGACAGGCACGGATGCGCTTGTGTTTGCAGATACACGCGAGGGACCCTCCGGTATTGGTCTGGGTGAAAAGGACAGTGGGGCGCTGGATCCGAGCAGATGGAAATCCGAAAATGCGGTGGGCTTGGCACAGGAGAGTGTCCGCACGCGTCTTCGCGAGGAGAGTCTCGCGGAGGCGCCTGTGGGTGCTGCTAAGGGAGGAGCGATTACAGAGGAAGAGCAGGAGAAGGCAAAGGTTGGCGCAATTATTCACGCGGCCCGACGCCGTGCTGGAAGCGCTTAGCCCTGAATGGGATATTGCTTCAGTGTGGCCTCATGTTCATCACAATCGACCTGTTTTGCGCTGTATCGATAACATGTTCCAGCGGTGTCACGATAGACGCGATGCTGTAGATGTTCTGGATGGGGATACTCATACACAACAGATACAGGCGGTTTATACCACATGACAATGGCGAATCCAATCACCAAGCCTATGAGAAAAGGAATGAGGCGGAAATGATGGAGCATACTCTCCTT
>JAIXUW010000006.1 GCA_027483355.1 Alphaproteobacteria bacterium | reverse complement strand
TGTCGGGGCGCTTTCGGCTGTTCCTTGAATTTTTGATTGGCGCCATCGCCGTCCTGGCGGTCATGAATCTCACCACCACCGCGCTGGGCACCAGTTTGTCCTTCCCCTTCTTTAAAAATCTGCTGGTTGATCTGGGCTGGTTCTTTTTGCCCTTTGGGATGCTGGTCATTGTCGGCGCCTCGAACGCAGTCAATCTCACCGATGGTCTCGATGGCTTGGCCATTGGTCCCATCATGCTGACGGCGGTGTGTTTTGGCATCATCAGCTATCTGGTGGGTAACGCCGTGTTTGCCGATTACCTGCAAATTCATTTCGTCAAGGATACCGGCGAACTGGCGGTCTTCTGTGCGGCGCTGATGGGCGCGGGCCTCGGCTTTTTGTGGTTCAACGCGCCGCCTGCCGAAGTCTTTATGGGCGATACCGGGTCGCTATCGATGGGGGCAGCGCTGGGGGCACTCGCCGTCATTACCAAACATGAAATTGTGCTGGCCATTATCGGCGGGCTTTTCGTCATGGAAACGCTGTCGGTGATCATTCAGGTCGTCTATTTCAAAGCAACCGGTGGCAAGCGTTTCTTTCAAATGGCGCCCATCCATCACCACTTCGAAAAAAAGGGCTGGCCCGAAACCAAAGTGGTGGTGCGCTTTTGGATCATCTCGCTGATCTTCGCACTGATCGGCCTTTCCACCCTCAAGCTGAGATAACGCCATGATCGACCTCACCCCTCTCAAGGCAGCATTGAACGGCAAGGCCATCGCCGTCGTAGGCCTCGGCGCTTCGGGCCTGCCCGTGATTGCTGCTTGCAAGGCGGCGGGGATTACCTGCATCGCCTGGGATGATAGCGAGACCGCGCGCAAGGCTGCTGCCGCCGCCGGTGCCACCATCGCCGACATTACCGCCGACAACATCAACGACGTGGCGCTTGTCTGTCTCGCCCCTGGCATACCTTTAAGCCATCCCGCCCCGCACCGCATCGTGGCGCTGGCAAGACAGCACGGCGTCAGCCTCACCGGCGACATCGAGCTCTTCCATCGCGCCCGGCCGCAAGCACTCACCATCGGCATTACCGGCACCAACGGTAAATCGACCACCACCGCCCTCATCGGCCATATTTTGCAAGAAGCGGGTAAGGCAACAGCTGTGGGTGGCAATATCGGCACCGCTGTTTTGTCATTGCCCATACTGCCCGACGACGGTGTCTATGTGCTGGAACTATCGTCCTATCAGCTCGACCTCTGCCAGACCTTCGCGCCGACGATTGCGGTCTTTATCAATATCAGCGCCGACCATCTTGATCGCCACGGCGATATGGGGGGCTATGTTGCCGCCAAGGAAAAAATCTTCAACGGCAAGGGCGCCGCCATCATCGGCGTCGACGACCCGGAAAGTGCCGCTGTCTTCAACCGGCAGCGCAAAAACGGTGCCCGTACCCTCACCGCTGTCTCCGTGCAGCAACCGGTCACCAAAGGTGTTTGCGTCAATAATGATGGGCTACTTTGTGACGATACCGAGATCATCACCGACCTCAAGGACTGCTCCGCTTTGCAGGGCCAGCATAACTGGCAGAACGCGGCGCTTGCCTATGCCGCCTGCCGCAAAGTCGGTGTTTCACGTGAAACAATCATCAAAGCCTTGAAAAGCTTTGGCGGACTTGCCCACCGTCAGTATATCGCGGCCACCCTCAACGGCGTGCGTTATATCAATGACAGCAAAGCGACCAATGATGACGCGGCTGCGACAGCGCTCCGTGCCTTCAAGCCGATTTACTGGATTGCCGGCGGCAAATCAAAGGGCAGCGGTTATGCCGCGTGCGAAAAAGAATTGTCCCGTGTGCGGCACGCTTTTCTGATTGGCGCCGCCGAAGAAGAAATGGCCGAGTGGCTCGATAAAAATAATATCCCCTATACCCGCTGTGGCAATCTGCAGGACGCCACCCGTAGCGCCCACGAGATGGCGCAGCGCGAACGCCGCAAAGACGCCGTCGTTCTGTTATCGCCCGCCTGCGCCAGCTTTGATCAGTTCAAAAGTTTTGAACACCGCGGTGATATTTTCGTCGAGACCGTCAAAACCCTCGTAAATACTCCCACCCCCACCAACGGCATCACCAAAGGACCACCGCGATGAGCTTTCGCGCCCCCACTGCGCCAACCTTGCGCGGCGATAAATCTCTCTTGGGCAATTGGTGGTGGACCATCGACCGCTGGGCGCTGACCGGTATTCTGATCCTGGTGGGCTTTGGCCTGATCCTGATGCCAGCGGCATCGCCCAGCGTGGCAGAGCGGATTGGTCTGGAGCCCTTTCATTTCGTGCATCGGCATTTGATCATGTTGGCCCCGGCCTTGGTCATCATGTTCGTGGCCTCGACGCTCAGCCGTAAAACGCTCTGGCGGGTGGCCTCGCTGGCGCTGTTAGGCTCCCTGCTGATGATGGCTTTAGTGCTGTTCATTGGCGACGACATCAAGGGCGCCAAGCGCTGGATTTCGCTGTTTGGTTTTTCACTGCAGCCCTCTGAATTCGCCAAGCCTGCTTTCGCCGTCACCTCGGCCTGGTTGCTGGCGCGCGCCATCGATGAGCCGGGCTTTCGCGGCGTCACCATTTCCACCGCCCTCTTCGCCTGTGTACTGGGCCTTTTACTGTTACAGCCGGACTTTGGGATGTCGGTGGTGCTTTGCGCCATTTGGGGCGTGCAGATCTTTCTGTCGGGCCTATCGATGTGGTGGGTGATGATGCTGGGTGGCCTGGGGGTTGCTGGCCTTTTTGGCGCTTACCTGGCCTTTGATCACGTACAAAGCCGGGTGGATCGCTTCCTTGATCCCGCCTCGGGCGATAATTATCAGGTGCAGAAATCGCTGGATGCTTTTGCCAATGGCGGTCTGTTCGGTACCGGACCCGGCCATGGTCAGGTGAAAATGAATTTGCCCGATGCCCATGCCGATTTTATTTTTGCCGTTGCCGGCGAAGAACTGGGCCTGTTCGCCGCCCTGTTGCTCGTCTTGGTCTTCGCTTTTGTGCTGGGACGTAGCATCTGGCGCGCCGTCAATACCGATGATGCCTTTGTGGTGCTGGGGGTTGGCGGCCTGATCACGCAATTTGCCCTGCAAAGTCTCGTGCATATGGGCTCGTCGGTGCAGCTGTTGCCAGCTAAGGGCATGACATTGCCGTTTATTTCTTATGGCGGGTCGTCGCTGCTCTCCCTTGGACTTGGCATGGGAATGTTGCTATCCTTGACCCGTAAACGTTCACCTCTAAGCGACGCCCCATGGCGGACACCTTGAATAACCGGGAGCTGACCTGATGGCGGCCACGCCCCAGATTGCATCGAACGCAACACCGCTGACCGTCTTGCTCTCGGCGGGCGGTACCGGCGGGCATTTGTACCCGGCAGAGGCGCTGGCGGAAGAGCTGCTGGCCCGCGGTCACCGCGTTATTATTGTCACCGATAAACGCGGCCATGCTTTCCGGGGTCTCGGCGACAAGGTAGAGATTCATGTGGTGGCGGCCGCTACGCTCGGTGCCGGGCTGATGGGTAAGCTGAAAGCCGTCACCCGCATGTCCGGCGGCGTCGTCCAGGCGCATGGCCTGCTGTCCAAGGTCAAACCCGATCTGGTGGTTGGCTTCGGCGGTTATCCATCGGTACCGGCCGTGCTGGCCGCGCAGATGCGCGGTGTGCCCACCATGCTGCATGAGCAAAACGCGGTCTTGGGTAAAGCCAACGCCCTTTTGGCCGATTATGCCCGGGTTATTGCCACCGCCATGCCCGATACCCGCGGTATCAAAGATAAAAATACCCGCAAAACCGTGACAACGGGCAACCCGGTCAGAGCCGCCGTTTTATCAGCGCGGGCGAGCGCCTATGTCCCGCCCATCGAGCGTCTGAATATTCTGGTGACCGGCGGCAGTCAGGCGGCGCGCATCTTCAGCGATGTTATTCCGCAAGCGGTGGCGCAATTGCCTGCCGATTTACGCGCCCGGTTGGACATCATCCACCAGTGTCGCGAAGACAGCATTGACGCCACGCGCAAGGCCTATGCCGCCAGCGGCGTCAAGGCCGAGATCAAATCATTCTTTAATGACATGGCCGACCGCCTGAAAGCCTGCCAGCTGTTTATCGGCCGTGGCGGCGCCTCGACGGTCGCCGAAGTGACCGCTGTTGGCCGCCCCGCCCTTTACGTGCCCTATCCGGGCCACGCTGATCAGCAGCAAAAACACAACGCCGAGGCGATTGCCAGCCGCGGCGGCGGCTGGGTCATGCTGCAACAAGATTTTACCGCGGCGGCCCTGGCCGGCAAGCTGCAAGAATGGCTGCAAAACCCGACAACCCTGACCACGGCCGCTGCTGCCGCCAAAGCTTGCGGCGAGACGGGGGCGGCCGCCAAACTGGCCGATGCGGTCGAGCAAACCGGCGCCCAGCGCCTTCACAAACGGAGATAATTCCATGCCGCAACCCTTTCCCTTTAACGTTGGTGTCGTGCATATTGTTGGTATCGGCGGCATCGGTATGTCGGGCTATGCCGAAATTCTGCACAACCTGGGCTATAAGGTGCAGGGATCGGATCAATCAGAAAACGCCAATGTGCTGCGCCTGCGCGCCCTTGGCATCACCGTCAAAATCGGCCATGACGCCACCAACGTGCTGGATGAGCAGGGCAACCCTGCCTCCGTCGTCGTCAAATCGACCGCCGTCAAGGACACCAACCCCGAAATTATCGCGGCCCATACCCACGCGATCCCGGTCATTCCGCGCGTCGACCTTTTGGCGGAGCTGATGCGCGCCAAATGGTGCGTCAACGTGTCCGGCACGCATGGCAAAACCACCACCACCTCGATGATCGGCCATGTGCTGGAAAAATCGGGGCTTGACCCCACCGTCATCAACGGCGGCATCATCAATGCCTATGGCACCAATGCGCGCCTGGGCACATCGAAGTGGATGGTGGTTGAGTCGGACGAGAGCGACGGTACCTTTGCGCAATTACCCTCGGTTGCCTCGGTCATCACCAATATCGACCCGGAACATCTGGATTATTACGGCGATTTCGAGGCTTTAAAAGATGCCTTTGTTGCCTATGCTCATAACCTGCCATTTTATGGCGTGCTGGTTGCCTGCATCGATCACCCGGTGGTCGAAGAATTGATGCCGCGCTTTAACCGCCGTACCATCACCTATGGTTTTTCCGACAAGGCTGATATTCAGGCCACCAATGTGCGCACGACGCCGCAGGGCTTGATGTTCGATATCAAGGTTAATGATGCGCGGCTGGAGAAATTCCCACGCGAGCTGAAGGATATTCAGCTGCCGATGTTTGGCCGGCATAATATCCTAAACGCCCTCTCTGCTTTTGGCTGCGGGCATGATATCGGCATTCCTGCCGAGAAAATCGTCTCGGCTTTGGGGCAATTCGCCGGTGTCAAAAGGCGCTTTACCATTACGGGCGCTGCCAACGGCGTCACCGTCATCGACGACTATGGCCATCACCCGGTGGAAATTGCGGCCGTCCTCAAGGCGGGGCGTGAAGCCATTGATGGGGCGGCACTAAGCGGTAAAAAGGGCAAGATTATCGCGGTCGTGCAGCCGCACCGCTTTACGCGCCTTGCAAATTTGTTTGACGATTTCGCCAAATGCGTGGCCGAAGCGGACGAGATCATTATCGCCCCCGTCTATACGGCCGGTGAAGCACCGATTGAGGGGATTGATCACACCGCTCTGGTCGAAGCCATCAAGAAAACCGGTAAAGCCAACGTGCGCACCATCGACAAACCCGAGGATCTGGCGCCGCTGGTGCATGGTCTGGCGGGCGAGGGGGACTTTGTTATCTGCCTGGGCGCTGGCTCCATCACCCAATGGGCCAATGCCCTGCCCGCTGAACTGACCGCCCTCAACGAGGCGGCCGCCGCACCCAAAAAGAAAGCAGCGAACGGTAAAGGCACATGTCCCCCGTCATCCGACATATAATTTCAACACCGCATTTTCGCAACATGCTGATTGAACGACTCCCTGCTGTCCGTGGCCGTCTGACGCCCAATGCGCCGCTTGCCCCCTTTACCTGGTTTGGGGTTGGCGGCCCGGCGGAGGTCTTGTTTCGCCCGGCCGATGCCGACGATCTCGCGCAATTTTTAGCGGGCTGCCCGGCGGACGTGCCGGTGATGGTGATGGGCGTTGCCTCTAATCTGATCATTCGCGATGGCGGTATTCCGGGTGTCGTCATTCGGCTAGGTCGTGAATTCGCCGCCGTGACGACCGATAGCACGCAACACCGCGTGACGGCGGGGGCGGCAGCCCTTGATATGAACGTGGCACTATCGGCCGCCCAGGCCGGGATTGCGGGGCTTGAGTTTCTCTCAGGGATTCCCGGCTCCATCGGCGGCGGTTTGCGCATGAACGCTGGCGCTTACGGGCGTGAATTCAAGGATGTTTTACTGACGGCCGAGGTTATTCACCGCAATGGCGCCCGCGCGACGCTGACACCCGACCAGTTGGAGATGCGCTATCGCCACACCAACGTGGCCACCGATACCATTTTTACCGGCAGCGTGTTTCAGGGCGAGGCAGGCCTACCCGCCGCCATCGACCAGCGCATGATGGCGATCAAACAGGCGCGGGCGGAAAGCCAACCGATCCGCACCAAAACCGGCGGCTCGACCTTTGCCAATCCCGACGGGCACAAGGCCTGGGAGCTGATTGACCGGGCGGGCTGTCGTGGTCTGATGATTGGCGGTGCGCAAATGTCGGAGATGCATTGCAACTTTATGCTGAACGCGCAGAACGCGACGGCCGCCGACCTTGAGCGCCTCGGCGAAGAAGTGCGCCGCCGTGTGCTCGACAACAGCGGCGTCACCCTGCGCTGGGAAGTCAAACGCGTCGGTGTACCGCTCGATAAAGATACTGATATCGCCGCCTTGATGACACAAACGGGAGGAAGCCATGCCGCATAAAATCGCCGTTCTCAAAGGGGGCTGGTCGTCGGAACGTGAAGTCTCGCTCAACAGCGGGGCTGCTTGTGCCAAGGCGCTGCGTGATGCTGGCTACGACGTCACCGAAATTGATGTGACACGCGATATACCCGCACTGATCACGGCGCTGACGGCGGCCAAGCCGGATGCGATCTTTATGGCGCTGCATGGTAATGGCGGCGAAGACGGGGTGATGCAAGGTATTTTGACAGCCCTTGATCTGCCCTTTACCCATTCGTCGTTGCTGGCCTCGGCCATTGCCATGGACAAGCAAACCACCAAAACATTGCTGCAGCCACATGGGATGCCCCTGGCCAAGGGCGGTATCGTCAGCCGTGACGATGTGCTGGCGGGGCGCCTGCCGGTGCCTGCCCCCTATGTCATCAAGCCAAATGCGGAAGGCTCCAGCGTTGGCGTTTTTATCATCCGCCCGGGCGACAATAAACCACCCTTGGGTCTTGATGCTTTGCCCCCCGGCACACCCCTCTTGGTCGAGGAATTTATTGCCGGGCGCGAATTGACCGTGGCGGTGGTCGGATCTGAAGGTGAAAAGCCGCGTGCGCTGACGGTGACCGAGATCAAAGCCAATACGGCTTTTTATGATTACGAGGCAAAGTATGCCGCCGGTGGTTCCAGCCATATCCTGCCCGCCCCGATCCCTGCCGAGGTTTTTGAAGAAGCCCTGCGTTTGGCGGAACTCGCCCATGAAAAACTGGGCTGCAGCGGTGTCAGCCGCACCGATTTCCGCTATGACGACAGCAAGCCCGGCGTCAGTGGCCTGGTGTTTTTAGAAACCAATACCCAGCCCGGCATGACCGCCACCTCGCTGGTGCCCGAACAAGCGGCCCACGTCGGTCTCAGTTTTGCCGATCTTGCCGCTTGGCTGGTACAAGACGCGCAGTGGCGGCATACACGCAGGCAGGATGCAACGCTGCCGCCACCCGCGCTTCCTTTGGCGCCGCGCACCGTCACCAGCAACGGCGCCGCGCTCAAGAAACGCCTCTAGGCGATAGCACCTACCAACGTTATGGAATCGCCCACCTGCCTGCGGCTGCGCGACGCTGCGCTGTTAACGGAAAATAAATTGAATCACCTGACCCAAATCAGTTAATACTATTAGAATGGGATGAGAGGTTAGCCTCGTCGCCGCCGCTTTATGGGAGTGAAGCGACCGGCACTATTCATAAGCACCGGATTATTCAGCGGCCGGGCACTATGAAGGCGGGGTTTACGCATCTCGGGTACAGAGTTTTGGGGAATATGCCGTGTTCGGCTTTTTAAAGGCACGCAAAGCGGGGCGCACCCGCCGCCATGCCCGTCTGCGTTGGCAGACGGTACGCAGTAGCTGTATGGCACTCGTGGCATTGGGCGTTATCGGCGGCGCGGTCTTTATGTTCTCGGCCCATGCAACGGCGGCGGCCTGGCGCGGTGATCTGCAACAACACTGGAACCGTGCCGCCATTGCCCTGGGTTTTGAAGTGCGCGAAATTCTGGTGATTGGCCGCCAGCAAATCAGCGAAGACGAATTGCTGGCGCATCTGGGCATCACCACCGGCACGCCCATCTTCTCGGTCGATCTGGATACCGCGCAAAAGCTGATCCACGAGATTAAATGGATCGACGAAGCGCGCGTCAGCCGCCGCCTGCCCGATAAAATCATCGTCACCCTGAAAGAACGTGTACCGGTGGCGCTGTGGCAATACCAAAAGAAAATTTCCCTGATTGATGCCGAAGGGCACGTCATCCGCGACCATGATCTTGATGCCTATCGGCATTTGCCGCTGGTGGTGGGTATCGACGCCCCCGCCCATGTGGGCGAACTGGCGCGGCTGATGCAGGCGGAACCAACGCTGGCGGCAGATCTTGCCTCGGCCAGTCGGGTCGGCAAGCGCCGCTGGGATTTACGCCTGCAAAACGGCCTGGTGATCCGTCTGCCGGAAAAGAACGTCGAACTTGCCTTAAGCCAACTGGTACGCGCGGCGCGCGACGAAGGACTGCTGGATAAAGACATTCAGGTGATCGACCTGCGCCTGCCGGAGAAACTGACGGTGACGCCGGCAACGGTGACCACCACGACCGCCGATACCGCTAAAAAAAAGAATATTTGACCGCACCACACCGCCATAAAAAAGAAGAATGACACAGGGACACACATGAAAAAAGACAGCCGCGAACTCGTCGCCCCCACCCGCACCAGCCCCACCGAGAGTTTTTCGCGTGCCCATGATGGCGCCGTCACGATGGATAGCAGCCTGAAGGCCACCCTGCCCGCCGGTGTCGTGCCCGAAGCCCCGCCGCATGACCGGGCCCCCATCATCGTCAAGCCCACCGCTGCCCGCAAAGCCAAGGCGCAAAAAGCCGAGCGCCCGTCGCGCCATATCATCGCGGCCCTCGATGTCGGCTCGTCCAAAATCTGCTGCTTTATCGCCGAAGTGAAAAATCACGGCACCATTGATATCATTGGTATTGGCCATCAGGCGTCGCGCGGCGTTAAAAACGGCACCATCACCGACTTGCGTGCGGCCGAAACCGCTGTCGCCCATGCCGTTGAAGCGGCCGAGCAAATGGCGCGCGCCCCCCTCGAAGGTCAGCCGATTTCATCGGTGGTGGTCAATGTGCCGGGCATTCATTGCCTGTCGCACCGCTCCAGTTCCGAAGTCCGCGTGGGTGGTCCGGAAGTGACCGACCGTGATATCCGCAGCGCTCTTGCCCAGACCAATAGCCTGGCCGTGGCCGGACGCGATCAGCTGATCCATGTTATCCCCACCGGTTATGCGCTGGACCGCCAGCGCGGCATTCTCGAACCCCGCGGCATGGCGGGCGAAAAACTGACCGTACAGGCCTGTGCGGTCACTGCCCTTTCCACCAGTCTGCGCAATATCGGTCACATCACCAGTCAGAACCGGCTGGAGATTGATGCCTATTGCAACGGTGCTTATGCGGCGGGCCTTGCCTCGCTGGTCGATGATGAACGCCAACTGGGTTGCACCGTCATTGATATGGGCGGCGGCACCACATCGATTGCCGTCTTTATCGAAGGCAAACTGGTTTTCACGGCTGCCATCCCGGTCGGTGGCAATCATGTGACATCGGATATTGCGCGCGGGCTTACCACGTCGCTGGCGGACGCCGAGCGCATCAAAACATTGTATGGCTCGGCGCTGGCCACATCACCGGATGATCACACCGTCATTGATGTGCCGCCGATTGGTGAAGAAGAACAAGCCCAACCCAACTATGTGCCGCGCTCGCTCTTGACCGGTATCATCCAGCCGCGCATCGAAGAGACGTTTGAATTGGTGCGCGCGAAACTGGTGGACAGCGGTTTCTATCAAGTGGCCGGACGGCGTGTGGTGCTGACAGGTGGCGCTTCACAACTGGCGGGGTTGTGTGAAATTGCAACGCTGATCTTGGATAAACAAGTACGCCTTGGCCGTCCGCAACACGTGCGCGGTTTGGCGGAAGCGACCGGCGGTCCTGCTTTTGCATCAGCCGCTGGCTTGTTGCTTTATGCCGCGCAACATGCCGATGAAATTCCGGCGCGGCGCGACAACTTTGCGCTGCCGATGGCGTTCAAGCTGCCTTTCGCTTTGCCGCAGTTTGGCCCGGTCAAAGGCACCGAAATGCTCTCCAAGGTCACCCACTGGTTGAAGGAGAACTGGTAAACGACTCTAAACGCTGGGGATTTTTTCCGCTGATTGCCCGTCGGCGGCCCAAATTTCTCCTGAAATACCAATATCTTAGGGCCAAAAAAACTGTCGAAAACATCAATTCGACTCTGGAAAGCGTGAAACCGCTTCTATAGAATCACTCCATCATCGAAGCCTGAGGAGGAACACTTCCCAATGTCCATCAACATCAGAATGAATACCCAATCCAACCGCCTGAAGCCCAAGATCACTGTGATCGGGGTGGGCGGTGCCGGCGGTAACGCCGTCAACAATATGATTCAGTCACAACTGGAAGGCTGCGAGTTTTTGGTGTGCAACACCGATGCGCAAGCCATCGAGGGCAATGACGCGCATCACAAGATTCAATTGGGTGCCAATGTCACCCGCGGTCTGGGTGCGGGTGCCAACCCCGAAGTCGGTCGCGCGGCGGCCGATGAAAGCATCGACGAAATTCTCAGCGTCCTCGAAGGCTCGAACATGGTCTTCGTCACCGCTGGTATGGGTGGTGGTACCGGTACAGGTGCCGCCCCTGTGATCGCGCAGGCTGCCCGCGAAGCTGGTATCCTGACGATCGGCGTGGTCACCAAGCCTTTCCACTTTGAAGGCACACACCGCATGAAGCTGGCGGAAGCTGGCATTGCCGAGCTGCAAAAACACGTTGATACACTTATTATCATTCCCAACCAGAACCTCTTCCGCATTGCCAATGAAAAGACCACGTTTGCCGACGCTTTCCGTCTGGCCGACGAAGTTCTGCAATCGGGTGTGCGTTCGGTCACCGATCTGATGGTCCTGCCAGGCCTGATCAACCTCGACTTTGCTGACGTACGCGCCGTGATGGCCGAAATGGGCAAGGCGATGATGGGCACAGGCGATGCATCGGGCGAGCGTCGTGCCGTTGAAGCGGCCGAGCGTGCCATTTCCAACCCGCTGCTCGATGATGTGTCGATGAAGGGCGCACGTGGCGTTCTTGTCAACATCATGGGCGGTCTGGATATGACCCTATTCGAAGTCGATGAGGCGATGAACCGCATCCGTGAAGAAGTTGACCCGGATGCCAATATCATCTTTGGTTCGACCTTTGATCAAACCCTCAACGGTTCGATGCGTGTATCGGTGGTCGCCACCGGTATCGAAGTGGCCGACGGCGGCCAGCGCGCGCCACATCTGGCCGGTGCCTATGGCCAGAACACGGTCTATGGTCAGCAACAGCAATACGCTCAACGCGTGCAACAGCAGCCGGTTCGTCCGGCCGCCAGTGCCGCCCGCGCCCATAGCTATGCCGCTGCCCCCATGGGTGGCTATGCCGCAACCCCGGCCGCGCAAGTGGCTGCCGCCGTGAGCGGTGGCATTCCTGCCTCCATCGTGCCCTCCATGCGTGGCCAGCAGCAAACGGTAGCGCAAAGTTCCGCTGCCGCCGCTGATGCCGGTTGGAATACGCCCGCGCCACAGGCCGGTTACGCGCAAGGTGTCACCGCACCTGCCGCCACCGCCCGCAAGCTGGAAGAATCCGAGCTGATTGACAACGACTGGGCCGATGTACCGGCCCAGACGCAAAGCTATCAGCGCCCAGCCGCCACACCGCAGCGTGAAGCCCGTATGTCTGGCGTATCAGCCCAGCCGCGCGCGACCCGTCAGGGTGACAGCTTTATTCCGCCGAAGCCCGTGGATCCGCGTGGGACTGCAGCCGGCGCGGCCGCAGCTGCAGCACCGGTTGCCGGTGATTTGTTTGCCGAGGTTGAAGCACCCGTCGCCGCGAGCGAAGATGCGGCACCCAAGGCCAAAAAATCACCCTCGCTGTTCGAGCGTTTTACGCTCGGCCGCAAGGAAGAAGCCGTGGCAGCACCCGCAGCCCCAGCCCCGGTGGCCCGCGAAAGCCATGGCCATCTGACGGTTGAAACCAATAACCAGGCACAAGTGGAAGATGAACTCGACATCCCCGCTTTCCTGCGTCGTCAGGCGAACTAACTTTTAAATGGCGGGGTGCCGCTCTGTGCTTTCAGCACAACCGCGATGCCCTCTCCTCACAC
>JAIXUW010000191.1 GCA_027483355.1 Alphaproteobacteria bacterium | reverse complement strand
TCTGGCGGCTGATCGCCGAAGAAGAACGCCTGATGCCCCATTTGCACCTGTCGATGCAGGCGGGTGATGATATGGTGCTGAAACGCATGAAGCGGCGCCATTTGCGCGATGACCTGCTAAGGGTCTGCGAAAAAGCACGGTCGTTGCGCCCTGATATGGTTTTTGGCGCCGATATCATTGCGGGTTTTCCGACCGAAACCGACGCGATGTTTGATAATACCCTGCGGGCAGTGACGGAATGTGATCTCACATTTTTGCACGTCTTCCCCTATAGCCCGCGCCCGGGCACGCCGGCTGCGCGTATGCCGCAGGTTAACGGTGATATTCGTAAAGAACGGGCCCGCCAGTTGCGCCAAGTCGGCGCAGCGCAGGTGCAAAAACATCTGGACACATTGGTTGGCAAAACCCTGCCGGTGTTGATGGAAAAGAACGGTCGCGGCCGCACGCCGTATTTCAGCGAAGTAGAAATAGAGACCCCTGCCCAAAGCGGCGAGGTCGTTATGGCGCGGCTGCAGACCGTAAAAGACGGCTATATACAAGGGGTGGCGGTATGAGTGATTTTGATAAAATTACCGGCTGTTATCAGCAGAGCGTCGCCTTAGCCGAAACGCGGCGGAGTAACCGGTGGCAGGGTTATCTTAATTGGGCTTTGCATCAAGACAAAGCGGAGCTGCAAAAGAATAAAATCCTGGCGATGGCGCGGCACACCCAGGCGGCTTTGACGCCACCACGTCCACCCGTCCGCCGTGCCTCGCAGAAAGGCTGAAGTTTATGTGGTTTTTCAAGAAAAAGGCCGAGGAGCAAAAACCTGAAGCCGTGGTGGTCCAAGCGCCAGCGGCTGTGGTCACTCCTGAAACCAAAGAAGCGGAGAAGGCCAGCTGGCTTGACCGTTTGAAACAGGGACTGGAAAAATCATCCAGCAAACTGACCACCGGCATCAGCGATATTTTCACCAAGCGTAAATTGGATGACGCGACGCTGGATGAATTGCAAGACCTTTTGATCACATCGGATATAGGCGTGGCCACGGCCGCAAAGCTGACAGAAAATTTACGCCGTACGCGGTTTGGCAAAGATGTGTCGGGCGATGAAATTCGCGCCGCACTTGCCGCCGACATCGCTGAACTTTTGCTGCCCGCGCAAAAGGCCATTGATATTGACGGTCACAAACCCTTTGTCATCCTGGTTTCGGGCGTCAATGGCGCCGGTAAGACCACCACCATTGGCAAGCTGGCCGCCCATTATGTGGCGGAGGGCAAGACGGTGATGCTGGCGGCGGGCGATACGTTCCGTGCAGCCGCCGTCGAACAATTACAGGTCTGGGCGCGGCGTGCCGGTGCCTCTTTCGTGCGCAAAGAAGATGGCGCCGATGCGGCGGCGCTGGCCTATGAGGCGATGGAGAAAGCCAAGGCCGACAACATTGATATTCTGATGATTGATACAGCTGGTCGCCTGCAAAACAAGGCGAACCTGATGGAGGAATTGTCGAAGGTGGCACGTGTGATCTCCAAAAAGGATGCCAGCGCACCGCACGCTGGGCTTTTGGTGATTGATGCGACGGTGGGGCAGAACGCGGTGAGCCAGGTGGAGTTGTTCAAACAAGCGGTTCCCATAACCGGACTGGTCGTGACCAAGCTGGACGGTACCGCCAAAGGCGGCGTCTTGGTTTCATTGGTTGAAAGGTTTGGCATCCCGGTCCATGCTGTAGGGGTGGGTGAGGGGATTGGCGATTTGCGCCCCTTTACCGCGATTGAATTTGCCGCCGGATTGATGGATGTCGAGGCCGCGGCGCTGATGACAGCAAAGGCAGACAACACGTGATACTTGGACGATCAAAAACACCCGCCCCCATCAAAAGCGGCCTGATGACCACCCGCGGCTTTAATGATGCCGAAAAAGCGCTGGGCTGGGTCAAGGAAATTTATGACGCCAACGTAGCTTACTTGCGCTTTGCCTTTGAGCAGTTTTCCAAGGGCAAGCACGATGGCCAGCCAGTGCGCGCCTTTTATCCCTTCATTGAAATTACCACGCGCAAGGGCCCGGCCGTTGACAGCCGCCTGTCCTATGGCTTTTTGTCGCGGCCCGGTACCTATCGCACCACCCTGACGCGGCCTGATTTATACCGTCAATATTATTTGGATCAGTTCACGCTTTTACTGACCAATCACCCCGAAGCGGAACTTCGCGTGGGTGTTAGTGATACGGCGGTGCCGCTGCATTTTGCCCTGGGTGATCAGTTTCACCTGGAGGCCGATCTATCGGCCGAGCAAATGTCGATCCTGCCGCTGCTGTTTGATCAGCCGGATTTGTGGAATATGGACGATACCATTCCGAATGGCACACATATTCTGAGACCTGGGGATGCGACACCTTTGGCACTGTTTACCGCCCCCCGGGTGGACCTGAGCCTCCAACGCCTTAAGCATTACACCGGCACCTCGGCCGAGCATTTTCAAAAATTCGTCGTCTTTACCAACTATCAGTTCTATGTCGATGAATTTGTCCGCGATGGCCTAGAGCTGATGGCCGGTACGAAAGACGAGGCGCCTGGCCAAACCGATTATGTGGCTTTTGTTGAACCTGGCAACGTCGTCACCCATAACGCCAATTTATCCGAAGTACCTGGTAAGAGTGGTATCAAGCCGCCGCGCACGCCGCAGATGCCGGCCTATCATCTGAAACGCGCCGACGGCATGGGCATCACCCTGATCAACATCGGGGTGGGGCCGTCGAATGCCAAGACGATCACCGATCACGTGGCGGTTTTACGTTCGCACGCCTGGTTGATGCTGGGCCATTGTGCGGGGCTACGCAATTCGCAAAAGCTGGGCGATTATGTCCTGGCCCATGCCTATGTGCGCGATGATAACGTGCTTGATGACGCGGTGCCCATCTGGGTGCCGATCCCGGCTTTGTCCGAGGTGCAAGTGGCGCTTGAAGAAGCGGTCGCCGAAGTGACTGGTATGAAGGGTTATGATCTTAAAAAGGTCATGCGAACGGGTACAGTTGCCACCGTGTCTGACCGAAATTGGGAGTTGTGGGAGCAAAGCGTGCCCGTGCAACGCCTCAGCCAATGCCGCGCCGTGGCGCTGGATATGGAGTCCGCCACCATCGCCACCAATGGCTTCCGCTTCCGGGTACCCTATGGCACCTTGTTGTGCGTATCTGACCGCCCCTTACATGGTCAGCTGAAACTGCCCGGCATGGCAGATAAGTTTTACCGTGAACGCGTCGATCAGCACCTTAAAATCGGCCTGCAAACCATGGAGAAAATTCGCGCCATGGGCACCGGGCGGCTGCATAGCCGGAAGCTGCGCAGCTTTACCGAGACAGCCTTTCAGTAAATTAACCGCACAAAAAAAGACCCGTCAGATGACGGGTCTTTTTTAAAAGCTGATCTTTTTATACGACCACGTCGAGGTTGCTGCCGCGGCGGCTATCGTTTGATGCTTCGGCGCGGGATGGAGATGCCGAAACGCTGCGGCTTTCCGAACGACGGTCTTCTTCACGATTGCCCAAACGCTGATCGCCACGCTGGCTTTCGGCGGCGGGAGCCTGACGCGGCTGAATGTCTTGAGTATTCGTCCTGGCTTCCGCCCCCGATGTATAGTTCGGTTGAGGAGAGGTATAGGACGAGACGCCTGATGTAACCGGAGTAACCATGAAACCCTGCACTTTCACCGCTTAATATATAAGCCTTGGTCGGCCTGACAACCCGCACCACTGCTCTCTAGTATTTAGAATAGCATCAGCGAGGTTAATTTTTATTTACTTTTTGGTCTGTTCAGGCAGTTCGGCGAATAAAACAAAAAATTGAACAATCATTTCGTAAAATTAATCTGACATTAACTCCATTTCCCTAAGATACAAGTATGCGGGGCTGCATATTGTCTTCTTGAGGGGAGGAGGCGGTCGGCGGGCCTGCAGGAGGTGTTCCGGTTAAACGGGGCAGCATCATATGGACACATTGTTCGCCGAAGTGAGGGGAGTGAACATCTTGGATTCACGACAATTGATCGATTTGGCGCAAGACACGACGCCAGCGGGACGTAACCGGCTTGCCCAGGCCGTCTCGCATTTCTTTGACGAGCAACAGTTGAGTGCCGCCGAGCAGCGACTTGCCTCTGACATTTTGCTCAGTCTGATCCGCCAGGCGGAAATCGATCTGCGCGAAGCGCTATCGACCATTCTCGCAGCCCAGACAACCGTACCGCACGAGCTGATCGTCTTCCTTGCCAATGACGTCGAGTCAGTGGCGACTCCGGTTTTGCTGCACAGTCCGCTGCTCAACGATATTGACCTGATGTACATCATCGCCACCAACAAAAGAGAACACGCGCAGGCTATTGCCAAGCGCGAGCGTCTCAGCCCGATGGTGACCGACAAACTGATCGATACGCATGATCCGGCTGTCATTATGTCGCTGATCGATAATCAGCGCGCGCATTTACAAAAAGGATCGCTGAAAAAGCTGATCAAAGTGGCGCTTGTATCAGAAGAAGTGCAAGCACCGTTGTTGCGACGCCCGGAAGTTGACGCCGATATTGCGGTGCAGCTTTACATGGTTGTTTCACACGCACTGCGCAGTGAACTGACCAGCCGTTTTAATTTGCAAAACCATCTGATCGAACAAGCTGTCGATAACCTGATCCAGGAATTGTCGAACGAGGCGCATGGGGTGCGCATCACCACGCCCGAGATGATGGCGATCGCCAAACGCCTGCACGAGCGCAACGACGTGACGGCAGATATGATGATCCGCACCCTGCGGCGCGGGCAAGCAGGCTTCTTTATGGCGCTTTTTGCGATCCGATTGAATACGTCGCCTGAAACCGTGCGCATGATGATCCAGCGCGAAGGCGGCCGGGCGTTTGTTCTGGGATGCAAATCGATTGGTATGCTGAAATCTGAATTCGCCTCGATCTTTTTGCTGAGCCGGGGTATTCGCTCCGGCGACAAGATTGTCGATCAGCGTGAACTGGCGTTGGCGCTGAAACACTTCGATGGGTTGAAAGACCACGACCTTGGCCGCTTGCTGCAGGCCTGGATTAAAACCCAGGCGGCCTAACAAGCGGCGCATAAAAAAACCCGGCGTTTTTGCGCCGGGTTTTTTATATTATGCGTAGGCGGTATTAACGGCGCAGGCCCAGGCTGTCGATCAGCGCTTCGTAACGCTTGGGGTCGACTTTCTTGAGATAGTCGAGCTGGCGGCGGCGCTGAGAAACCATCAGCAAAAGACCGCGGCGGCTGCCCATGTCTTTTTTGTGGGTTTTCATGTGTTCGGTCAGGGACGCAATGCGGGCGCTGAGCAGAGCCACCTGGACTTCCGGCGAGCCGGTGTCATTGGCGGTGGTAGCATATTTTTTGATCGTGGCGGCTTTATCGAGCGACATCGGGTACTCCTTTCAAAGAGACCTAGAGGTTAAAGACTTTGACCGGATAAAGGGCCGCACCGTCTCTTTCAAGAAGGGCAACCGGCTGGCTGTCGCCAGTGGCCAGAATCAGATTGTCTTGCTCGTCGATGCCGGCTGCTGCGAAGCGGTCGAAATCCTGACGGGAAAGGAACCTGACGGTCTGGCCTTGCCGTATCCGGGTGATCTCTGTTGCTGTCATGGCCAGGGCCGGGATGTCGTCCAGCGCGGTCTCCACAGGCAACAGAACCTGATCAGGGGGTGAGTTTTGCATCATTTTCGCGAATTCGTCCAGCGAAATGGCGGTTTCTTCGGTAAAATTGCCGACCGCCAGGCGGCGGAGCGCCGAAACATGGCCAAAACAGCCCAAAATCTCGCCCATATCGCGGGCAATCGAGCGGACATAGGTGCCTTTAGAGCAGGCCAGCTCGAATTCGGTCGAATCGGTGGTTATGCTCAGAATGGTCAGGCCATAGACATTGACGGGACGTGATTTGATGGTGACTTCTTCGCCTTTGCGGGCCAGATCATAGGCGCGCTGGCCATCGATTTTGATCGCCGAGAATTGGGGTGGCACTTGTTCAATCTCGCCGGTGAATTGCGGCAATATGGCCTCGATCTCGGCACGACTGGGGCGCTTGTCCGAGCGGTTAATGATATCGCCTTCGCGGTCATCGGTGGTGGTGGCAGCACCCCAAGCAACCGTAAAGCGGTAAACTTTATCGCTGTCTTGGACAAAAGGAATGGTCTTGGTGGCTTCACCCAGCGCAATCGGCAGGATGCCGGTGGCCAGCGGGTCAAGCGTACCGGCGTGGCCAAGTTTTTGTGCGTCAGTCAGACGGCGGATACGACCAATCGCCTGGGTCGATGTCATGCCCAGCGGTTTATCGAGATTGACCCAGCCGTGCAGCGGGGTGCCTTTTTTCTTTCGTGCCATATGTGAGATCAATCTTCGTCAGAGGAGGGGGCGTTCAGGTCGCGTTGGACGCGTTCCTGGTTGAGGAGTTTCGAGACGCGTTCGGCTTCGTCGAAACTGGTATCGAGGCGAAAGGACAGGCGCGGCGTATAGCGCATCTCAAGTTCTGGTGCGACCGATGATCGTAAAAACCCGGCGGCGCGGTTGAGCGCTTCGACCACATGTTCGGCATTCCTACCGGCGAGCGGCATCACGTAAGCGACAGCATTCTTCAGATCGGGGCTGACATCGACAGCACTAACGCTGAGACTGCTGACCTCGGCCAGATGCGGATCGAGAAAGCTTTCTTCGCGCAGGACTTTCGACAGGATGTGCCGGATACGCTCGCCCACGCGCAGACGACGTTGCCCGCCTGATGATGGCTGAGCGTTATCTTGGGGTTGTTTGCGGCGCATAACGGTCGATCCTGTCTCGCGGTCTTAAGACGCGGCGCCTTCAAGGGTGCGGGCGGTTTCCTGCATCTCGAATGCCTCGATAACGTCGCCTTCCTTGATGTCGTCATAGCTTTCAAAGGCCATGCCACATTCGTAACCCTTCTGGACTTCGCGGACTTCGTCCTTGAAGCGACGGAGCGTCTTGAGGGTGCCCTCGTGGATGACGACGTTGTCGCGCAGCAGTCGCACTTTGGCGCCGCGCTTGACCATGCCTTCGGTGACGAAACAACCGGCAACCTTGCCCGCTTTGGGGGTCGAGAAGACCTGACGGATTTCGGCGTAACCGATAAAGTTTTCTTTGACGTCGGGCGACAACAGGCCACCCAGCAGGGCTTTGACCTGATCGATGACTTCGTAAATGATCGAATAGTAGCGGATCTCGACGCCGTCACGCTTGGCAAGGTCGCGTGCCTGCGGCGTCGCGCGGACGTTAAAGCCGATGATGAGAGCTTTCGACGCATTGGCAAGCGTGATATCGGATTCGGTGATACCGCCAACGCCCGAGTGTAGGACTTGAACCTTCACTTCGGTGTTTTCCTCGGTCAGTTTGTTGAGCGAGGCGGCAATCGCCTCGACCGAACCATGCACGTCGCCCTTGATGATGACGGGCAGCGATTTGGCGACACCGGCCTGAATGTCAGAGATCATCTGATCAATGCCGCGGCCTTTGGTTTTGGCAGAAGCCAGCGCGCGTTTTTTACGCAGACGGAATTCGGAGATTTCACGGGCCTTGGCATCGTTTTCAACCACGATGAAATCGTCGCCGGCGTCAGGGGTCCCATTGAGGCCGATGACCTCAACCGGTTGGCCGGGGATAGCTTCCTTGACGGTCTGACCGCGGTCGTTGTGAAGGGCGCGCACACGGCCCCATTCGCTGCCGGTGACGAAAATGTCGCCTACACGCAGCGTGCCTTTTTGGATCAGAATGGTCGCAACTGAACCGCGGCCCTGTTCGAGACGCGCCTCAATCACGGCGCCTTGCGCGGTACGCGTTGGATTGGCGCGAAGATTCAAGACTTCGGCTTGCAAAAGAATGGCTTCTTCGAGTGCTTCGAGGTTCATGCGTGCTTTGGCCGAAACCTCGACGCTTTGGGTGTCGCCACCCATTTCTTCGACGACGACTTCATATTGCAGAAGTTCGGTGCGGACTTTGCCGGGGTTCGCGGCTGGCAGGTCACATTTGTTGATGGCGACAATAATCGGCTTGCCCGCAACTTTGGCGTGGCTGATCGCCTCGATCGTCTGTGGCATCACGCTGTCATCGGCGGCAACGACCAGGACGACGATATCGGTCACGTCGGCACCGCGCGCGCGCATCTCGGTAAAGGCGGCGTGGCCGGGCGTATCAATAAAGGTGATTTTCTTGTCCGACTTGGTGCGGATTTGATAGGCACCAATGTGCTGGGTAATGCCGCCAGCCTCGCCTGCCACCACATCGGTCTTGCGAATAGCATCAAGCAGCGAGGTTTTACCATGGTCGACGTGACCCATGATGGTGACCACGGGTGGACGATGTTCAAGATTGAGATCGGTATCGTCTAAGCCGTGAATGCCGAGTTCAACGTCGGATTCCGAAACACGTTTGATGGTATGGCCGAATTCGCCCAGGACCAGTTCGGCGGTATCGGCATCGATCGATTGATTGGCGGTGGCCATGATGCCAAGGCCCATCAGCTTTTTGACCACATCGCCCAATTTTTCCGCCATACGGTTGGCAAGTTCCTGAACCGTGATGACTTCGGGGATGGTGACTTCGCGGGATTGTTTGGGTTGCGCGGTCTGCTGCGACATTTTCATGCGCATACGCTCGCGGGCGCGGCGTTGGGCCGCCATAGATTGGCCTTTCGCGTCGCGTTCGCCGAAGCCATCGTTCATCACTTGGGTCACGGTAAAGCGACCGCTGTCGCGACGACGCGCGCCACCACGGCCGGTATTGAGTTTTTTGCGGGCCAGTTCGTTAGCATCGTCGGCGGGCGGTGCATCGAAACCACGGCGGGCGCCACGGCGAGCACCCTCGGCGGTAAAGCCTGGGTCAGCCGCCGGTGCCGGGGCACCGGGCAGACCGCTTGGGCGTGGGTTGGCGCGAGGGGCAGCGGCCGCGCGTTCGGTCGCCCGGGTACGGCGTTCGCCTTCTTCGACTTCGTTAATTTTGCGTAGCTTGGCCAGTTCAGCTTCACGGGCGCGGTCAGCGGCGCTGCGCGTATCGACGACAGCATCGGCAGGGGCGGCGGCTTCTGGTTCCGGTTCGTGCGATTTAACCACGATCTGGCTTTGATACTGCGTTGTATTGGTTTCTTTGGGGCTTTGCTGCGCCGATTGCAGCGCCTTGATGCGCGCTTCTTTTTCGGCGTCGGTCAGGTGCAGATCGGCGTTGGCATCCGAATGTTGCCGGGCGGTTTCCGCGGCGGCACCGCGTTTCTTTTTGACTTCGACCGCAACGGGACGCGATGAACGACCAACCGCAACACCCTGCCGTGGGCCAGCGGCGCCAACGGGGGCTTTAAGGCTGAGGGTGCCTTTGCCGGACAAGGTCAGTTTCTTGGTACCTTGATCATCCGATTTTTTCTCTGCCATGTTCCTGTCTTTCGTCTTTCCGTCTTTTCATTTTAGTCTGTCAGTCCGCCGCGACAAGGGGGAGAGGGCTTGTCGCCTCTGTCGCCCCTGTCTTTGGCTGTATTTAACCGATGGCGGCCTGGCTTTCTTCGGCTGGGAACCAACCTTCACGTGCTTTCATGATGACGCCATTGGCCTGACCTTCGGTCAGCTGATCGGTGCCGACGTATTCGCGCAGTTCATCGGCGGCCAGATCGCCCAGATCGTCAACGGTTTTGACGCCCTGTTCGGCCAGCTTGATGATCATCTCGGGCGTTAAACCTTCCGTACGGGCGAGTTCGTCCGAGATACCCAGTTCTTTACAACGTTTGTCGAATTCGACGCGTTTCGTCTCAAGGAAGGCCCGCGCGCGGTTTTTCAATTCCACGGCGACGTCTTCATCAAAGCCTTCGATACGGGCGATTTCGCTGTCAGAGGTCTCGACCACGTCCTCAATCGAGGTGAAGCCTTCAACCACCAGCAAATGGGCGATGACTTCGTCAACGTCCAGCGCCTCCATAAAGAGAGCAGAGCGGGTACGGAATTCGGTCTGGCGACGTTCGCTTTCTTCGGCCTCGGTCATGATGTCGATGTTCCAGCCGATCAGCTGAGACGCCAGACGCACGTTCTGACCGCGACGGCCGATGGCCAGCGACAGCTGTTCGTCGGGAACCACGACATCAAGGCGGTTATCATCTTGGTCGAGAACGACTTTGGTGACTTCTGACGGGGCCAGCGCGTTGACGACAAAGGTCGCCACATCGTTGGTCCAGGGGATGATGTCGATTTTCTCGCCCTGCAGTTCACCAACGACGGCTTGGACGCGCGAACCGCGCATACCGACGCAAGCGCCGACCGGATCGATCGAGCTGTCGCGGCTGATCACGGCGATTTTGGCACGGCTGCCCGGATCACGCGCGACGGCGCGAATTTCGATCACGCCATCGTAAATTTCTGGCACTTCCTGCTTGAACAGCTGTGCCAGGAATTCACCCGCTACACGCGACATGAAAATCTGCGGGCCACGCTGTTCGCGGCGTACATCATGAATAACCGCGCGTACGCGGTCGCCCACTTTGAAATGCTCACGCGGCAGGGCGTCTTGACGACGCATATAAGCCTCGCCTTTGCCCAGATCGACGGTGACGTTGCCGTACTCGACGCGTTTAACGACGCCCGAGACGATTTCGCCGATGCGGTGTTGGTATTCTTCGAACATACGCTCGCGCTCGGCGTCGCGTACTTTTTGGAAGATCACCTGCTTGGCGGTTTGCGCGGCGATGCGGCCGAAATCGAGCGGCGGCAGCTTGTCGACGAGAAACTCGCCCAATACCGCGTCAGATTTGATTTTCTTCGCGGCCTTGAGAAGTATTTTCTTTGATTCAGCATCGGGTTCCAGTTCGGTATCGATGACTTCGACCACCTCACGGTAACGATAAAGCTCGATGGCGCCCGTCTTGCGGTCGATCTGGGCGCGGATGTCATGGTCGTAGCCGTATTTGGAACGCCCAGCCTTTTGGATGGCTTCCTCCATGGCTTGAATGACGACATCTTTATCAATGTTTTTTTCGCGGGCGACCGCGTCGGCGACTGTAAGGATTTCCTGCATGGTTACTTTCCTTTGCGATCCTTTTTGCTAAGGGGTTTGGTTGTATCGTTGGCTTCTTTTTTGGCTTTGGGGGCAGTGCCCTTGGGTGCCGTGGTCTTTTTTTCGTCGCTGGGGCCGGTGTGCGCGTCGATCAGCGCGTCGGTTAGCAGCAGCTTGGCTTTTTCGATACGAGCGAAGGGCAGGGCCACATCGCCTTTCTCGGTGGTCAGGGTGACAACGCCCTTGGCGTCGATGCCCTTTAACAGGCCTTTGAATTTCTTTTGGCTGTCGATCGCCTCGTCAATTTCAACACGGGCCTCGAAGCCTTTCCAGCGATCAAAGTCTTTTTGCCGTGTCAGCGGACGGTCGATGCCGGGTGAGGAGACCTCAAGGTAATAGGCCTCGCCAAAAACATCTTCGACATCCATGAGAGCAGAGACCGCTTGGCTGAGGCGGGCGCAGTCCTCGACATCCATTGTGCCATCTGGCTTTTCGGCCATGATCTGCAGCGTCGATTTGCCCGAGCCCACACCCACCATCAACACGCGCACGATTTCATAGCCCATGCCTTCGGCGGCGGGGGAAATGATACGTTCAATTTTTTTCAGCAACGGTGTTGCGCGCATGGTTTGATTCGTCGGTTGTAAGCAAAAGGGCGGGCTTCTTTCGAAGCCCACCCTTTTTGTAAATCTGGGTTTTGCGGTATTTATACGCGGAAATGCCCGTTTTGCAAGGGTTTATTATGACTGTCACCTTTCGGCCCTGTAGCTTTATAGTGTTAACATATTGATATGCATTGCTTTTATATATTTTCATAAAACTTTAGATATCTTGTGAAATAATAAAATGGTAAAAAACGAAAGATTTCGGTGGGATTGTGACGGATCTGGTCATCCGCGAACTGCAAGATTTAGATGTGCCAGCGGCGGCGCGTTTGCTGTCGCAGGCCTTCACGCGTTCATCGGCAGACAATCGGGCGAACCTCTACAAAGAACTCCGCAAGAGCGATATGCACGTGGTGGTGGGTGCCTTTAAAGAAGACCAACTGGTCGGCGTGGCAAAATCCCTTTTTCAGCGCGTGTTGGACAACGGCGAATGTGAAATTTGTCTGTATGGCGTCACCGCAGATCCCGCCATGCGGGGGCAGGGTGTGGGCAAATCGATGCTTGCAGTGCTAGAAGAACACTCTGCCAGCAAATGGCTGGGTCATAACAATGAGGGATACTTTATGTTGGTAGACGGCAGCAAGAAAACCTGCCCGCAATCGAGTTTTTATGAAGACCAAGGCTATGCTGCGCGCACAGCGCTTGCCACCAACGAGGGTGCCCCCGTTTTGTATAAACCGGCACCTAGCCTCAAAGCGCCGAAACTTTAAATACGGTTGAAGTTGAGAAACACGGTATCGCGGCCCTCGCGTTGGCCCTTTTTCTGATAGCGGGTTTCGGGTAGGTCGTCGGGGCGGCGGCGCCAGTCGTTGGCGCATTTCGCCTGCCAGTCGAAGCCACCATGAAAATAGGTCTGGTGTAACTGCCAGGCAATTAAAACTGGGTGATCGGACGACAAGCGTAATTCCGCATTCTTTTTCAGTAGGCGATGCAGCATATCCAGCGTGGCGGTTTGAATAAACCGGCGTTTAGCATGACGTTTTTTGGGCCAGGGGTCCGAATTCAGTACGAAAGCGCGGCCGAGCGAGCCGTCTGCGAGTTGCGGCAGCAAGAGGCGCGCATCATCGCCAAAAATGCGAATATTGCGGATATTCTTGGTTTTGATTTCGGTACAAAGGGCAGCGATGCCGTTCAAAAACGGCTCGCAGCCAATCATGCCGACATCGGGATTTTGCAAAGCCTGATGCACCAGATGTTCGCCGCTGCCAAAACCGACTTCCAGCCAGACTTCTTTGACCGGAAAATCGAAAAAGCTTGCGGGGTCAGTGGCGGCATCCGGCACCGGCAGGCTGATACGCGGATAAACATCCTCGTAAGCGCTGGAGCGCTGATCGCGCAGCTTTTTGCCTTTGCGACGACCATAGAATTTCAGGTCGTCGCCCTCGGCATTACGGCCCGGCAGATTAGCGTTTGAATTCGGCAACGTTTCCGATTTCGTCATCACGGTACTTCTTGTTAGAAATCTCGTTGCGGAGCGCTTCGGCCAGATCGAGCTTTTCCCAACTGAAGCCACCATCAGCATCCGGCGTGCGGCCAAAGTGACCATAGGCGGCGGTGCGGGCGTAGATGGGGCGGTTCAGGACCAGACGTTCCCGGATGGCGCGGGGACGGAAATCGGCAATCGCCGACAGCGCCTCAGCAATTGCCGCGTCGCTATAGGCACCGGTGCCATGCGTATTGACCAGCAGCGAAATCGGGTGCGAAACGCCAATCGCATAGGACAGCTGAATGGTGCATTTCTCGGCAAGGCCAGCACCCACGATGTTTTTGGCAGCATGACGCGCGGCATATGCGGCCGAGCGATCCACCTTGGTGGGGTCTTTGCCCGAGAAAGCGCCACCACCATGCGGGGCCGCGCCGCCGTAGGTGTCGACGATGATCTTGCGACCCGTCAGGCCGCAGTCGCCGTGTGGGCCGCCGATAACGAAACGGCCGGTGGGGTTGACGTAGAATTGGGCCTCATCGCACATCCAGCCTTCGGGCAGAATGTTGAGAACGTGCGGGCGCACCATTTCGCGAACTTCTTCAGTGGTGACGCTCTCGTCATGCTGGGTCGATACAACAATCGAAGTGGCGCGAACCGGCTTGCCGTTGACGTATTCAAGGCTGACCTGGCTTTTGGCATCGGGGCCCAGTTTATACAGGGCGCCGGAGTGACGTGCCTCGGCCAGCGATTTTAAAATCGCGTGGGAATAGTGGATGGCGGCAGGCATCAGGCTGTCGGTTTCGCGGCAGGCGTAGCCGAACATGATACCTTGATCGCCAGCACCTTCGTCTTTATTCGACGCGGCATCAACGCCGACAGCAATGTCAGCCGATTGCGCGTGCAGGCGTACATCCACTTTGATTTTTTCCCAGTGGAATTCTTCTTGTTTGTAGCCGATGTCGCGCACGGCGTGACGGGCAACGGTTTCAAGCACGTCGCGGTCGATGGAGGCCGGGCCGCGTGTTTCGCCGGCGATGCAGAGAAAGCCGGTGGTAGCCAGGCATTCAGCCGCGACACGGGCTTCGGGGTCGGCGCCAAGATAGGCATCGACGATGGCGTCGGAGACGCGGTCGCAGACCTTATCGGGGTGGCCTTCGGCCACAGATTCACTGGTGAAGATGTATTTTGTGTCAGCCATGACAAACCTCTGTAACGTGGAAAAAGGGCAGCGCCCTTTATGGCGGTAAAAAAAGCGGATTACGCGGCCGCAAGTGCGGCTGCTTGCCGCGCATGGTCACCTTATAAAAGGAAAAAACGCGCCAGGCAATCGTGATTATTGGAATTTAGAGCGGAAAGTTACTTTTTGGCACTGGTGCTGGCCATGGTTTTGGCCATTTCCAGCAACTGCTTTTTAAGGGCGGCGCTGCTGATGCGTTGATAGGCGCGGACCAATTCAAGCACATCTTTGCGGGTCATCATTTCAGTATCATCGAAACTGGCCTGTTTGACGTCGGAAACGCCGCGCATACCGGCCTTGCTGCGGGTGGTGGTGCCAATTTCACTGGCAAGCGAACCGGTGCCCGAAAAGAAATAATCGAGGGGTGTTTTCATCGCCTTGGCGATTTCGGTGAGACGGCTGGCGCTGATACGATTGGCGCCGCGTTCGTATTTCTGGATTTGCTGAAATGTCAGGCCCACAGCTTTGGCCAGTTCTTCCTGGCTCATGCCCAGCAGCAAGCGGCGTGCTTTCACGCGCGCGCCCACATGGGTGTCTACGGGATGTGGTCCAACGTCATCAACAACTGCGCGCGTCATGGTCAGGTCATTCATCGGTAAGAGGGCTATAGAATAATTATCTGTCGCACAACCCTCTCTTGTCAACATACATTTGTATTCAATTTAAGATTGCAGTGTAGATATTTGTTTTCTCGGGCGAAATCGTCGTGCTATCAGGAGGGTGAGCAAAAGAAGTACGGCAAAAGGTGTATCCCCCCAACGCGCATAGAGAGTGGGTGGTAAAGCATCTGGCAGGCGGGTGGTGAGGGCGCCGCGTTCATTGAGGCCTAGTTGCGCCGTGGTGCGGCCATAGGCATCGACCACGATTGAAATGCCGGTATTCGCGGCTCGCACCAGCGGCAGACCTTCTTCGATGGCGCGAATGCGGGAGATTTCCACGTGCTGATAGGGGCCAGCGCTGCGGCCATACCAGGCATCGTTGGTGAAATTGACAAGCCAGGCGGGCCGGTTGGCTTTATCGGTGACGTTACCGGGGAAAATCACTTCGTAGCAAATGAGCGGGCTGAAGGGCGGGATGCGTCCATCCAGCGCCAAGGTGCGCGGACCGGGGCCGGGGGTAAAATCACCAATGCCCGAAATGCCGGCCGCAATCGGCGTCATGTTCAAATAACGCCGAAACGGTATGTATTCGCCAAAGGGCACCAGATGGAATTTATCGTAGCTATCCAACACACGGCCATCGCTGTCCAAAACATAAAGGCCGTTGTGAAAAGCGGGGTTAACCTGAATATCGCCGGTGACCCGTAGGCTGCCCAGAATGCCAACGCTACCTGGCGGCAACTGGCTGGCAATAAAACGCGCCGTGTCGGGCGACAGTATCATATCTTGTGTTACAGCCGTTTCCGGCCAAACCACGATGTCCGCGGGTGTCGTGCGGTCTGACAATTCGGTATGCAGAGCCAAATTGCGGGCTTGCTCTTCTTTGTCCCACTTAGCGGTCTGCGGCAGATTGCCTTGTACAATACGCACAAGTGGCTGGTCGCTGGCAACCGCGGTGATAGGCAGTAAACGTATAAAGCCAAAACTTAAAACGGCAATAAAGCTGGCGATCATCACCAGGCGCAAGCGACGCGGGGACCAAAGTGCCGGTACCGCCGCCCAAAGGAGGGTCAAGAGTGTCAGGCCGTAAATACCTACCACGGCGGTGATTTGCGCTACGGGCAGGACGTGTTGCCACATATAGCCGGGCAGGTTCCATGGAAAGCCCGTCAGGATATGCCCGCGCAGCCATTCAATCGCGGCCCAAATGGTGCAAAACAAAAGTGTGTGTGCTGTGTGATGGTGCCGCCAGTGATGCGCCAGCAGGGGTATAAAGCTATAAAACATCAGCGCCAAAAGGGCGGGGCCGACAATCAGCGACAGCGGCAAAACCCAGCCCCATTGGGCAATATCCACAAAGAGGGCAGCGCTGATCCAGTAAAGCCCGGTGATGAAATAACCGCCCCCGTAAGCCCATCCGGTCAAAAAGCTTTGGCGCTTCGTCTCGGCCCCTTGTGCAAGCCAGATAAAACCCGGCACGCTGATCAGCGCGGCGATGAAAAATCCTATTGGTGGCATGGTGAGGGTGAGGGTGCCGCCCAACGCAAAGGCATAAGCATATCGGCGTCTGCCTGTGCAGGCGCGGAAATGATCAGGCAGATGTTTCACAATTAATTATCCGTGGCGAAGAGTTCAGCCGTTTTTGGCGGCAAGTTGCGCACGCGCAGGCGCGTGACCCGGCGGGGATCGGCGTCGATCACGTCGAATTCCATGCCGTTTGAATGGCGGATGACTTCGCCCCGCATGGGCACCCGACCCGCCAGATAGGTGACCAAACCGCCGAGCGTGTCGACTTCTTCGCGTTCATCATCCTCGGTAAAGACATTGCCAAAGCGGGCTTCGAAATCTTCGATGGGATAGCGGGCATCAGCAATGGCAGACCCGTCGGGGCGTTCGATTAATTGCGGCATGACTTCAAAGTCGTATTCATCGTCAATCTCGCCCACGATCGCTTCGATCAGGTCATTGATGGTGATCAGGCCGTCGATGCCGCCGAATTCATCAACCACGAAAGCCATATGCACCTTGCTCTGGCGCATATGCAGAATAAGGTCCATGACGCGCATGGCAGGCGAGACAACCATTGGTTCGCGCATCAGGTTGGCGACGTCGATTTCGTTCGCTGTCGCCAGCTTGACGAAGACGTCTTTCATGTTCAAAACCCCGACGATGTTGTCGAGGTCGCCTTTATAAACGGGTAGGCGGGAATGCGGTTTATCCGCCATCAGGCGCAGCAGTTCTTCGGTGGTAATACTGACGCTGATCGCCTGGATATCGGCACGCGGCACCATGATGTCGAGGACCGACAGGTCGCGCAGTTCTAACACGTTGGAAATCAATTTACGTTCGTGGGTGGCCACGCCCGATTGTTCCGCGGCGGGTTGGTCGCTGCCGCTGATGAGCTCTTCAATCGCGTCGCGCAGGTGGTCTTCTTTGCGCGGGCGCATGGCGAGGAGTTGTTTAAGCCAGACGCCAAAACGGCGTGTTTCTGGATCTTTGCTGTTGATACTGGCAGAGACGACGGCTGCCGCCGGACGACTGAGGGGGTCTTCAGTTGGTGTGACAACAGCGACGGGTTGTGGCGGCACAACATCGGGCATGGGAGAATTAACCTGTTTTTTTCGAATCAAGGGTCGCGGCGTCATGATAAGGATTAGGATAGCCCATCATCGCCAGAATGTCACATTCCAGTTTTTCCATATATTTCGCTTCTTTTTCAGACATATGGTCATATCCCAAAAGATGCAAAACACCATGCACCACCAAATGAAGGGTATGGCTTTCCAGGGTTTTTTTCTGGGCGCGGCATTCGCGGCGGATCGTTTCAAAGGCGAGGATCACATCGCCCAGCGGGAGCGTACGGCCCGCGAAAAGGCGCAAATCGGTTCGGGTGCGCGTTTTCGTCTTGGCGGTCCGGCCGTGGGTGGGCAGGGTCAGCTGCGGGAAGGATAAAACATTCGTGGGCTTATCGGTCGCCCGCCAGTCACGATTGAGCCGGCGCATGGCCGCATCGGTACTGAGGGTTATGGTCAAGCTGACATCTTGCGCCTTGAGGGCTGCCGGTTTTTTCGCCATCAGATAGGCCAAGGCCGCCGCCTGTTCGATCTTTTTGCGCTGGCGGGTAAAAGCACCCTTCCACTTGGTCGAAGCGGTGTCGATATCGATCTGCAGTGTCGTCATGAGGCAATCGCACTCGACACAGGTTTGCCCGCTGCTTTTTTATCGCGGCTTTCATAGGCGCTGACGATGGTCTTGACGATGCGTGAACGGACGACGTCGCCTTCCGCGAAGGGAATAACGGCGATATCAGGCTGGCCTTGCAAAACGTCAAGGGCGTCGCGCAAACCCGATTTCATGCCCGAGGGCAGGTCGGTCTGCGATAGGTCACCCGTCACAATCATGCGGCTGCCTTCGCCCAGACGTGTCAGCACCATTTTCATCTGCGCGGGTGTGGTGTTTTGTGCCTCGTCCAGGATTACCATCGCATTCGACAGCGTGCGGCCACGCATGAAGGCCAGCGGGGCGATTTCAATCGTACCCTCGGCGAGGCGCCGGGCGATTTGTTCGGGTGGCAGCATATCGTGCAGCGCGTCGTAGATAGGGCGCAAGTAGGGGTCGATCTTTTCCTGCATGGTACCGGGCAAAAAGCCCAGTTTCTCGCCTGCTTCAACGGCAGGACGGCACAGGATCAGGCGGTCGATCTGCCCTGCCAGCATCATCTGTACAGCTTGCGCCACCGCCAGAAAGGTTTTGCCGGTACCGGCAGGGCCAAGGCCAAAGACCAGATTGTTTTTCTGGATGGCGTCGAGGTATTCCGCCTGCTTGGGATTACGCGCCGTGATATTCTTGCTCTTCGTCTTGGATTTCAAGCTGACGTGGGTGTCTTGCAGGGCGCTCATCGCCATGCTGCGGGTATTTTCGTCCATCGGGCTTTTGGCGACTTCGATGGCGGCATTGAC
>JAIXUW010000175.1 GCA_027483355.1 Alphaproteobacteria bacterium | reverse complement strand
GCGCGTCATTACGGGCATCCGGCTTTGGCGCAAGAACTGCAAAACCGTCTCGCCCTACAGGCGCCTGTCATCGTGCCCAAATTGCCGCCGCGGCGTAAAGAACTACGCCTCTGATTTCCGTGGGGGTATCGCGGAGGATTTGGGGGGTAGCAGCAGCGATGCCACAACGCCGCCCGCCAGGAGCGTCACGGTGACGCCCAATGACACAGCGGCCGGGACTTTATCCAGACCGAGCAGATCCGCCGCAAAAACCTTGCTGCCGATAAAGACCAGCACCAGGGCCATCGCCGTTTGTAGATAATGAAAGCGATGGATGATGGCGGCGAGCGCAAAGTAAAGCGCGCGCAGACCCAAAATGGCAAAGATATTGCTGGTGTAGATGATATAGGGATCGGTGGTGATGGCGAAGATGGCAGGCACACTGTCGACCGCAAAAATCACATCGGCGGTTTCCACCAATAACAGCGCGATAAACAGCGGTGTGACCCAGAGCTGCGCTTTACCCGTTGCATCGCGGCGACGGGCGAAGAAGTCGTGGTTCTCGACACTTTCGGTGATACGCAGATGTCGGCGCAGGAATTTCAGCAGCGGGTTCTCGGCGATATCTGGCACGTGGTCGGCCATAAACAGCATTTTAAAGCCGGTATAGATCAGGAAGGCCGCAAAGATATACAAGACCCAGCTGAATTCGGCGACCAACGCCGCCCCAGCCCCGATCATGATGGCGCGCAAAACGATGACGCCGATGATGCCCCAGACAAGCACGCGGTGCTGATATTGAGGCGGGATATGCAGATAGGTAAAGATCAGCGAGATAACGAAAATATTATCAAGCGACAGGGTTTTTTCGATCAGATAGCCGGTGAAGTAATCGGCCCCGCTGGCGGCCCCTTGCCACCACCAGATGACGCCGCCAAAAAGCAGCGCGATGGCGATGTAAAAACCGCTGATAACCAGGCTTTCACGAACGCCGATGACGTGATCTTTGCGGTTAAGGACACCGAGATCGAGGACCAGCAGCGTTGCCACTAAAGTTAAAAAAGCCCCCCAGGCCCAGACCGGTTTACCGAGCAGCGTGTCGAACAAAAGCGTGGGTAAAAGGTCGAGCATGGGGGGCCGTTTATTTTATAAGGGCGGGTGCTGCGTTTTTTAAACGGCTGGCACACTCTGCGTTTCACGCAACCGTGGCTGGCACATTTTTACCGCGATTTGCGTCGCCGGGGTTAATCAAAAATATCCATGAAGGTTTTCATGGCGGATTTCTTTTTATATTTGTGCCCGTATTTATAGGCGTCGCGGTAATAGTCATCATCGTGGCGGTAGTGCGGTGTCGGCGGGGCGGCGACCGGGCGGGGTGCCGGTGGTTGCAGCCAATCGTCGTCTTGTTCGGCGGCGGTCATCAGGGCAATCAGCTTTTCCAGCTCGCCGTTGTCAAGAAAAACACCCTTGCAGCCGGTGCAGCGGTCAAGCTGGACATCGGCGCGTTGTACCACCCGCATGGGGGTGGCGCAAGCAGGACAGGTTAAAAGACGTGCCGTCATGGTCATGGTTCCTTTGTGAAAAAAGCGGGGAAGGGTTAAATGGTGCGCCGGGTACCCAGACGCCGCAGCTGGTGGCGATGGTACAGCTGGTCTTTGATAGCCAGGCGCAGCTTTTTAAGGCGCGTCAACTGCAGGCGGTCAGGCCAGCGTTTTTGCATCTCGGCGGCAATCGCCGATTCGATTTTCTGCCAACGGTTGAGCAGCAGACGCACGAAAGAAAGTTTTTTGGGATGTTTGGTCATGTGATGGTCCTCTTGCTTGAAGGTTTAACGTTTCAAGTCAGGGAGGATGGCGGGGCCAAGCCTTAAGGCTGATAAAAAGGCTTTTCTGGCACACCAGGTCTCCCTGATGCGGTCCGACATCACGTGAGACATATAAGATATGTCTTCGCACGCCAGAGGGGCCCGGTCCGCTGTTATCAACTTTAGGCTAGGTGCGCGCAAAAACAAGGGGGCGGGCAAAAATATTTGCTTTTTTGGGGCGGCACCACAGTGGCCAAGGGCGGTCCTTATTGCTATAACGCATACATTCTTTAAATGTGCCGCCAGCCAAGCAAGGGTCAAGCCGATGCCGATTCCCGCGACCGATCGCCCGTTACACGCAGCCACCGCCACGCCGCTGCTGGATACGATTGCCAGCCCCGCCGATGTGCGCGGCCTTGACCGCGGTCAATTGCCGCAACTGGCCGCCGAGCTGCGCGCCGATATGATCGCTGCCGTATCGGTCACCGGCGGACATCTGGGCGCAGGTCTGGGCGTGGTCGAGCTGACCACGGCCTTGCATTACGTTTTCGATACGCCCGATGACCGCCTGATCTGGGACGTGGGGCATCAGGCCTATCCGCATAAAATTCTGACCGGGCGGCGCCAGCAAATGCGCACGCTGCGACAAGGTGGCGGCCTGTCCGGTTTCACGCGGCGCACGGAAAGCGTCTATGACCCCTTTGGGGCGGCGCATTCGTCGACTTCGATCTCGGCGGGGTTGGGCATGGCGGTGGCGCGTGATCTGGCGGCTGGTGATAATCATGTCATTGCCGTTATCGGTGACGGCGCCATGAGTGCCGGCATGGCCTATGAGGCGATGAACAACGCCGGTGCGCTGGATAGCCGTTTGTTGGTCATCCTCAATGACAACGATATGTCGATTGCCCCGCCGGTGGGGGCGATGAGTGCTTATTTGTCGCGGGTGATATCCTCCAAGCCGTTTATTTCGGTGCGCGAAGCGGCCAAGAAACTGGCGCAGAAATTGCCGGCGCGTTTGCAGGTGGCAGCCCAGCGCGCCGAAGAATACGCGCGCGGCTTTGTCACCGGTGGCACCTTGTTTGAAGAGCTGGGTTTTTATTACATCGGCCCGGTCGATGGGCATAACCTCGACCACTTGCTGCCGGTCTTGGAAAACATTCGTGATTCAAAACATCAGGGGCCGATTTT
>JAIXUW010000117.1 GCA_027483355.1 Alphaproteobacteria bacterium | reverse complement strand
TCATACCCATACGAAGACAGACCGTAAGATATCACCCCGTCGCGCTTTTGGCGTTCTTCGAAGGGGGTGATCATCGCATGGTTAAGCGCCTGCTCGCGGATCCAGCTGTCGGGCATAATGGCCATGGGATTAGTCTTCCTTTGCGGGTGGGGTGTTGTTATCAGATTGTTGACGGGCGCGCTGTTGCTGTTTGCGTTTGAGTAGGTTATCGCGCAACGCGGCTTCGCGTTTGGCGATTTTATCCGGCTTGGGCGGGGTCTTCGGCGAGGTGTCTTTTGTCATGTTTCCTACGGTAAAAGCGCGGACGCGGGTGGTCAAGGGGTAGGCTAGGTTTGAGCATATTTAAACTGATTCTTAGAATATCCCGCTGTTAGGCTGCTCAATTTAAACACTTTTTAAAGTTGTTTTGGACAGCGGGGCCAAGCTTGGCTAGCCTGAACACGTAAGATGAAAAAAGAAAACTCTTACATTGTTGAACATCCCACACCACTTAACCAAGGAGAACGCATGAGCAATTGGCTCTCGCGTGCATTTGCACGCATTACTGGCAAACCCCAACCCAAAGCGGCCGAAGATATGAACCGGGCGGCTGCCAATACCAACCGGCCCGTGAAGGTGCCCACCGTCAAGCGTCGCCAGTCTTCAGGCGGACCAAGTTATGGTTCACGCGCATCGGACAGCGGCGGTACCTACATCGACTATGGCTCTTATGGTGGCTATAGCGGCGATAGCGGCGGCGGCTCTGATGGCGGCGGCGGCGGTGGGGGAGGCGGCGACTAAACGCTTCGTTTAACCACATCCACGAGGGGGGGGCTGTCTTTGATAGGGCGGCCCTTTTTTAATGGATTTTTATTAAGATATTGAAAAATATACAAATTATTCTTCACGTGGCGCCGCTGACAGGATACTTGTTTCAGGTGAAAAACTCGTGTACGTTGCGCGTCTGTTTTCGGCGCTTTGGCGCTGTTTGCTGTTGTAGCTCAGTGGTAGAGCACACCATTGGTAATGGTGAGGTCGGCAGTTCAATCCTGCTCAACAGCACCATCCTTCTTTAGGTGTCCCGTATGTTGCCTCGCTCTTTTCTGTTTGTCCGTCATGGCGAAACAGACTGGAACCGCAACGGGCTTTTGCAAGGTTTTACCGACATTCCTTTGAACGAGACCGGCCGGGCGCAAGCGCGCGATGCCATCAATGTCTTACGCGATCATCCCATTGATCGGATTGTCGCGAGCCCCCTGCAACGCGCCCGCCATACGGCCGAGATCATCAACGAAGCGTTGCAAAAGCCGCTGAGTTTTTGTGAAGGGCTACGCGAACGTCATTTTGGTATTCTGGAGGGAAAAACCTATGACGAGATGGATCGTTTGCGGGCGGAACTGACGGCGCAGGGGCTGCCTCTCGAAGAAAGTGGCTATCCTTGCCCACCGGAGGCCGAGACCTACGCCGATTTCAAGGCGCGTATATTTGTCAGCATCAATCGTGAACTGTCGTGCAGTAAGACCGAGAAAGTCATGTTTGTTTGTCACGGCGGGGTTTATCGGGTGCTGCGCCGGAGCCTGATCGGCGATATCGAACACAGTCCGAACGTAAAGCCGTTTATTTTTGAACGCGATAACGATAACTGGCAAGTATTGGCTATGGCGCAGCCTGTTTAAGTACTTTTATTGCCATTATTTCTTTAACAGTAGAACGCAGTTGCGTCATTTTCGCACGGTCCGCTAGACTGGAGATGTGTCCTACGCCGGAAGGTTTTTAGCCTCATGCCACGGTCTACCCCATTCAGCCAACGTGTCGATGCCGTTCGCGATTTTAATCGCTTTTACGTGCCGCGTATGGGATTTTTAGACCGGGGTTGGACGAACATGATGTCGCTGACCGAAGCGCGCATTATCCACGAAATTTATATTCGTCCTAGTATTACGGCCAGCGAGATTATCAAGATCATTGCCATTGATGGCGGTTATCTCAGCCGAGTTTTGCGCAAATTTGAAAGTAACGGTTATATCTTGCGTAAAAAGATACCGCGCGATGGGAGGCAAAGGGTGCTGTCACTGACGGCCAAGGGCCGCCGGGCCTATGATGCCTGGTCGGTGATTGCGCGGGAAAATGTTGCCCATGCCATCCGGCATCTCGACGAGGCGCATCAGGTCGAAATTTTGCAAGCGATGCAGCGTATTCGGGCCTTGATTGAAGCGGGTGATGCGCGACTAAAGCAAAGCGACCATCGGCTGATCACGCCGGGCTTGTAATCAGTCGCGCAATGTCAAAATAACCGGTACGTGGTCGGAGGCTTTTTCCCAGCTGCGGGGTGTTTTGTCGATGTGACAGTTGTCCAAACGGTCCAACGCCTGTGGCGACAACAAGAAATGATCGATACGAATGCCGTGGTTGCGGGGCCAGGCACCGGCCTGATAATCCCAGAAAGTATATTCACCGGCGTTGTCGTTGAGCGCGCGAAAAGCCTCGGTCAGACCAAGGTTAAGCAGCGTGCGAAACTTTTGTCGGCTTTGCGGCAGGAAAAGCGCATCACCCGCCCAGACGGCGGGATCATGGCAATCGCGGTCTTCGGGAATGATATTGTAATCGCCGCCGAGCACAACCGGCTCTTCTGTTTTAAGCAGTATCCGCGCACGTGCGGCTAATCTGTCCATCCAGGCAAGTTTGTAGGGATATTTTTCACTGTTGACCGGATTACCATTGGGCAAATAAAGGCCACATACCCGCACGCCCTGCACCGTCGCTTCGATATAGCGAGACTGTATATCGCTGTCATCACCCGGCAACCCGCGCATTACCTCGGTCATGGGATGCTTTGACAGGATCGCGACGCCGTTCCAACTTTTCTGCCCGAAAACTTCAGCACTATAGCCCGCCGCTTCTATCTCGGTGCGGGGAAATTTTTCATCCATGCACTTCAATTCCTGCAGCATGACGACATCGGGTTTGTTGTCCGACATCCATTGCAGCAGAAGCGGAAGACGTTGGTTAACGGAGTTGACGTTCCAGATGGCAATTTTCATCGGCGCGGGCCAGGTTTCGGGGCTTCGGGTTTCAAAGCGGTGAGTGTCAGGATCTTTTTAAAATGCGAGAACATGAAATCTTTCTCAGCCTCTGAAAGCGGGCGCTGCTTTTGCACGGGCTTTGGGCCATTCTGGTCCCAGTCTTGAGGAATATACGTGATCATCAGGCTTGCCACGGGGGTGCCATTATTTGGCAATACCTGATGCCATATCAGTTTATCATTGAAGGCATAACGCGCGAGAGCGGGGTCCGAGGCGTCCTGCGCTTGTTCGGTTGTAGCCGAGGGGCGGAGAGACGACTGGGGATCATAGCTATAACCAACTGCGGTGGCGTGTCCAATGCGTTGGCGGTAGCTGCCTTCGAATAGATGAAAAGCAGTGGCCCAGGGGTGCGGGTGGTAATTATTGGCGCTTTGCTGTTGAAGCAGGTCTGGGTTTTGCTGATAGGGGTTTGGAATGCCCGCCGCTTGTGCCGCATCTCCGTCAGGTTTGCCAAAAAAGTAATGCAGGGCGATGTGGATTTTTCTGCCGCTTTTGGGGTCTTCAACTGGCAGCGATATACGCATAAGAAAAGGCGGCTCATAATCGATGTAAACCGATGACCATGCGGTGTGGTCTTGCAGCAGCTCCGGCAGGGCCGCCAGCGCCGGGTCTATCAGTTGTTCCATGCGCAGATCTGGGCCGCATACTTCTGGCAGAGTGCCTACAGCCTGTCTCAGGCGCGTTTGAACATTGGGCTGCAGCATGGAGAGCCTTTCCAGCGGGGGCGATATCAAACGCCGAAAGATTTGCCGCAGCCGCAGCCGGATGCCGCGTTGGGATTGTGGATCTTGAAGGCAGATTTCACCATGCTACGTTCGAAATCGACGGTGGCACCGTTAATAAAAGGCAACGACGTTTCGTCGGTCACCAGAATGGCGCCATCTTTTTCAAAGGTAACTTCGTCGTCGGCCACGGCATCTACCAGGGCGATACCATACTGAAACCCCGAACAGCCACCGCCATCAATGCAAATGCGCAGTTTGAGGTTAGGGTTCTTTTCCTGCTCGCGCAGTTGCTTAATGCGGGCAACGGCGCTGTCGGTCAGGTGGACGGTCATCTCGGTCATGATTTCTCTCGCAGGTGTGTAATTAATATACTTCATTATACCACAGTCTGTTTACCCCGCAAACTGGGCGCGGCGGCAGCTTTTACAATGACATACGCAGATTTTACGCCGCGTCAAGCGGTGGGGGCTGGCCTGAGCGGTATCCGGCTTGGTGCCGGTAGATAGGACGATGCCAGCCCAGCTGTTACCAGTCGCGCGCCGTTTGGCAGGGTAGGAATAAGGGTGTCGTCCGTACGCGCCGCCAGATCATCCATGGCAGCAATATATGTCTCTGCAGCTTGGCGCAATTGCTGATTATTGCGCCCGATAGGATCTGCGAGCAAAGCCTGGGCGGCGTGATAATAGCGTGCGGTGCGCTCGTAATCGGTGTCAGCATCGTCAAATAGATCTTCGTTGAGGCGAACGATCTCGCGCAGTACGGCTGTCAAACGGGTGTAATACAGCTGATCGTCGACGGCCTGCATGACGGTGTGCTGCGTGCGATCCAGTGCGCGGTCTGACGCATGCGACGTATCACCATGCGCCACGGCGGCAATCACCCGCAAGTGGGGGAGCAGATTTTCAAATTCGCGCAATTCAGGTGTCTCGCCGTAGATATGCCGTAGCAACTGAATAGCATAGGTATCAGCATCGGTTTCATGCAGCAGCGTCATCTGCCGCGACCCCATTTGGTCGCAATGGCGCGCTTCATGCGCCATGATGTAGACGTAGAATAAATCGGCCAGCTTGCTCGGATCGCCATTGAAGCGATAACTCTTTGCTTCTAAATCAGTAAAGATATTGACCATCTCGTGGATGGGAACGCGCTTGGGTGGGCGCACATAGCATTTGCGCTCAGTAAAGCTTTCATCCGTGCCCATGGCATAGGCATCGGCCGGGCTAGGTAAAATTTGGCGGGTCAGGGCGCTAAAGTTAAAGGCGGCCAAAGCGATCGAGGTGGATACCGGCTTTTTAGCGAAATCATCGCTGACGATGTCGGCTGCCAGAAAGGTTGAGTGGGGGACTTGCCAAAAATTACCCCGGTCATAGACCCGCATTTGGGCGGTGGAGAAATATTGGCTGAGACGGGGCAGGTCTTGCTGCGCCATATGCTCATCCAGGGTGGTGGAGACGAGGGATGGGGCCCATGTCGTCAGGGCACCGGCAGCGACAGTCGCGGCCAGGTAGGTGCGGATAAAGGGAAACTGGCCTATGCGGCGCATGACCCCTCTCAACCCCTGCCAAGCTTTCTGGAAGGGGTTCAAAGGCTTTGGCACTTTTGCCGATTTTTGCTGTGGTTGGAGCCAGGGAAACTGCATATATTGAAATTACATAACCTGAAAATAATTACAATCAAATTTGTACCGTGCATAACATACTGAAATATATGATTGTTTTAAACTCAGTCGCAGGGCTGCCATCCCTTAGACGAGCGGGTATGGGCTGTGGGCAAGTTTTTAACGGCAAAACTGTTTAATTTCAGGCGCCGATGTGGTCTAAATACCTTCTAAATCAGCTATTTCAGTCAAGGTCGCGTCGATGCCAAAAGCCGCTCGCACTGCTCGTTCCAAAGCCGCGCCCCGCGTGGTCAAAAGCACAACCATCCTGGGTCCGGACGGTCTGGCGATTTATGCCAGCCGCGCCAAGACCAGCCGCGGCCGCTACTATGAAGAGGCACCCAGCAAAACGCGCGGTGACTTTGAACGTGACCGCGACCGCATTATCCATTCTACCGCTTTTCGTCGCTTGAAATTCAAGACGCAAGTTTTTGTCTATCACGAGGGTGACCATTACCGTACGCGCTTGTCGCATTCGATCGAAGTAGCGCAGGTAGCACGCTCGTTAGCACGGCTTTTGAAGATTGATGAGGATCTGGCGGAAACCTGTGCCCTTGCCCATGATCTGGGCCATACCCCCTTTGCACATGTGGGTGAAGACGCGCTGAAAGAATGCATGCAGCCTTATGGCGGTTTTGATCACAACGATCAGACTTTGCGCGTTGTGACGCAACTGGAAAAGAAGTATCCCGACTTTCCGGGCTTAAACCTGACTTGGGAAAGTCTCGAAGGCTTGGTCAAGCATAACGGGCCGGTTCTCAAAAAAGGTCAGAAGAAAAAACTCCAGACGACCCTGGGCGAGTTGAACAAGCAATGGGATATGATGCTGCATACCTTTGCCTCTCTCGAAGCACAGGCGGCCGGTATTGCCGACGATATCGCCTATAATAGCCATGATATTGATGATGGTTTGGCTTCGGGCATCTTTACCATTGGTGACCTTGAGCAACAGGTGCCCTGGGTGGGGGCGATTGTCCACGCCAAGCGCAAAGCTTATCCCGGCATTGAACGCCGCGTGCTGGAGCAAGAAACCATCCGCGACGTGATGGGCACCTATGTGATGGATGTGCTGGCAACCTCGCGTGACCGACTGACGGCACTGTCACCGCAAGAGCCTGACGATATTCGCAACGCGAAGCAGCAGATGGTGAGTATGTCTGATGACATGCGCCGCCGTGACCGCGTGCTGCGCGATTTCCTTTGGGCTAATTTTTACCGCAGCCCAACCGTCAGCCGTATGCGCACCAAAATTTTCCGCTGCGTGCAGGAGCTTTTTACCTGCTTCATGGAGAATAAGCGTTGCCTGCCCGTCGATTGGATGGCGCGTATCGATCATGTGCCCAAAGGCTATACGGCGCGCAATTGGCACGCCCGAGTGGTGGCGGATTATATCGCCAGCATGACCGATCGCCTGGCGATGCTGGAACACGGCCAAATTTATGATCTCAAACAGGAACTGCGCTAAACCTCATGAATATCTTTGATACATACAAATCTGTCGTTGATGCCATCTTGGCGTCGATGGCTATTGCGGGTGAATTACCCCCCGGCATGGACCTCAACCGCGTCAAGGTAGAACCCCCCAAAGATATCAGCCATGGCGATCTGTCGACCAATGCCGCCATGGTGCTATCCAAGGCAGCTGGGAAAAACCCGCGCGAATTGGGCGAGTCGATTGCCGAAAAGCTGCGCACAGCTGATGGTGTTCGCGAGGTTACCTTGGCCGGTCCCGGCTTTATCAATTTTCGCCTGACCGCTGAAGCCTGGCAAAAGGTCGCCCATGCGATCTTGAAGCAGGGTACCGCCTTTGGTGACAGCCAGATGGGCAAGGGCGAAAAGGTCAACGTCGAATACGTTTCGGTTAACCCCACGGGCCCCATGCACGCGGGCCATATGCGCGGTGCGGTGATTGGCGATGTTCTGGCGAACCTATTGCAAAAAGCCGGTTATGACGTGACGCGCGAATATTACTTCAACGATGCTGGCACCCAAGTGGATGTGCTGGCGCGCACAGCTTATTTGCGCTACCGCGAGGCGATGGGCGAGAATATCGGGGAGATCCCCGAAGGTCTTTATCCGGGTGAATATATGAAAGCCGTGGGCGAGGCGATGGCCAAGCGCGATGGCGATAAATGGATGAACCGCCCGGAGCAAGATTGGCTTGCCCCCATGCGCGCCTTTGCGGTGGCGCGGATGATTGAAACCATCAAGGCAGATCTAGCCTTGATTGGTATTCGTCACGATGTCTTTACCAACGAGCGCGAGATTGTCGAGAACGGGACCTTGGACAAGGTCTTTACCGCCCTTAAAGACATGGATTTGATCTATCAGGGCACCCTGCCGCCGCCTAAAGGCAAAGAGATGGAAGACTGGGAACCGGCCGAGTTGACCTTGTTCCGCTCATCGAAATTCGGTGACAGTTCTGACCGCCCGTTGAAAAAGCGCGATGGCACCTGGGCCTATATTATGCCTGATATAGCCTATCACTACGACAAGATGCAGCGCGGCTTCATGACGATGATCAACGTGCTGGGCAAGGATCATGGTAATTATCTCGATAAAATGAAGCCTGCCATTGCTGCCCTCAGCGATGGTCGGGGGAGTATCACCGTTCAATTCTGCGGCATGGTTAAACTTTTCAAGAATGGCGAGCCGGTTAAACTGTCCAAACGTGCGGGCAATATCATCACGCTGCGCGAGATCGTCGAGGAAGTAGGGCCGGGCGTGGTCCGTTTCTATATGATGACGCGCACGCCCGATACCGAAATGGATTTTGACTTTGCCAAGGTGGTTGAGCAATCCAAGGATAACCCAGTTTTCTATGTCCAATACGCCCATGCGCGTTGCCATTCGGTCTTGCGTAATGCGCGCGAGATGTTTGGCACCGCTGACATTGATCTCGACAGCGTTGACCTGTCGTTGTTGTCGGGCGCAGATGAGCTTGAATTGATCCGCCAGCTTTCGGCCTGGCCGCGCCAGGTTGAATTGGCGGCGGAGGCGAAAGAAGCACACCGCATTACCGGTTATCTGCACGATGTCGCCTCGGCCTTTCATGCCTTTTGGAACAAAGGGCGCGATGACGCGACGCTGCGTTTCCTGCATCCGGATAATCGTGAACTCAGCTTTGCCCGTTTGGCGCTTGTCCGCGCGGTGGTGACGGTTATTGCATCAGGATTGGCGGTGATGGGTGTTGAACCGTTAGAGGAGTTACACGGATGAGCAGACGTTTTGACGGCGACGAGAGCAAAAAAGACGAAGAGACCCTGGGCTCTTTCTACATGGGCCGTATGCAGCCCCCACCGGATACAAGCCGCGTGATGCCGCGTGGCCTGATTGCCACGCTGGTCGTTTTGGCTTTTGCGGGCATCCTGTGGTATGCCTATCCGGATGGCGAGGGCAGCATCGCGGCGGGCGATGTGCCGGTTATTGCGGCCGATACGGCGACGTATAAGTTTAAACCCGATGACCCGGGTGGGATGGAAGTGCGCCACCAGGATTCCACCGTTTTCAATCCGCTGGTGCGCAAAGAAACCGAGCAAGTGGAGCGTCTGTTGCCGAGGCCCGAAGAGCCGATGGATAAGGACAACGCGCTCAAATCAGCCGAAGCCGCCCCGGCGCCTGATCTGCCCGGCGTTAATGAAGGCTTGAAGCTGGAACCGGCGGGCGATACGACCACCGAGAAACTGGAAAAAGTCGTGCCTGAAAAAGAACAGGCCGATGCAGCACCGGAGGCTACACCGGCGACATTGACCGAACTGGCAACCGCCCGCGCAGTTGAGACAGAAAAACCGGCTGAGGTAGAACCCGTCGTTGAAACCCCAGCGGCAGAAGAAAAACCTGCGGTGGAAGCCAAGAAAGAAGCCGCTAAGCCAGAAGTAAAAACAACCACAATTGCCGGTTCCGGTTTTTATCTGCAATTGGGGTCGTTCCGCGACGCCAAAGGCGCTGATGCCGAATTTAAAAAAATGCAGCGGCGCTTTCCTCAGTCCTTGTCAGCCCTGTCGAGCCGCGTGGAACGTACCGATCTGGCCGCCAAAGGTATTTGGCACCGTCTTTATGCTGGTCCACTGCCCGAAGCCAAAGCCCGCGAAGTCTGTGCCCGCCTGAAGTCTGAAAACCCCAGCGGCTGTATCGTTCGTAAACTGTAAGGAATGAAGCTTATGAGTAAACCTGATTGGACAGACCTGAAAGCGATCATCGTTGATCCCACTGGACCGGTGCTGGCGCCGGAGGAGCGTGATCTTTTCGCGCGTGAAAAACCAGCCGGATTTATTCTCTTTCAACGTAATTGCGTTGATAAAGATCAGGTACGCCAACTGGTGGCTGATTTACGTGCGGCCGTTGGTCGCGACGATATTCCTGTATTGATCGACCAGGAGGGCGGGTCGGTGGCCAGACTGCGCCAGCCCAATTTTACCGAGTATCCGTCGGCGAAAAGCTTTGGTGAGCAATACGCAGCCGATAAACAAGCTGGCTTGCAAGCAACCCAAGAAAGCTTTCGTTTGATGGCGGGCGATCTGCTTGATCTGGGTATCACGGTGAACTGCGCCCCGGTCGCCGACGTACCATCACCGGATTGTCACATCTTTTTATCGGGTAGCCGGACGTATAGCAATGACCCGACGGCTGTTGCAGAACTCTCGGCGGCCGTATGCCGTGGCCTCTTGGCCGGCGGTGTCACGCCCGTGATCAAACATATTCCTGGCCACGGCCGCGCCAATGTCGACAGTCACCATGGCTTGCCGACGGTCGCCGCTAGTCGCGCTGAATTGGAACAGACAGATTTCGTGCCTTTCCGCGCCATGACGGCAGCACCCGAACATCACGCACTCTGGGCGATGGCGGCCCACGTCGTCTATACGTCGCTGGATGGTCAGTTGCCGGCCACGATGTCAGCCAACATCACGGCGCAGATCGTGCGCAAAGATCTTGGCTTTGATGGTGTGCTGATTGCCGACGATATTTCGATGAAGGCTTTGTCTGGCTCGATTGAAGACAAGGTGCGCGGCACCCTGGCGGCGGGGATGGATTTGACGATGCTGTGCAATGGCAGTTTTGACGAGCGTAAAGCGGCACTTGCCGCCTGCCCCAAAGTGACAACCGATGCAGCGCGCCGTCTGGCCCGTGCCGAGGCCGAGCGTGTGGCAAGACGTGCGCCACAAGTCGCCAGCGCCCCTAAACGTATTATCCCGAAAGGTTAGGCCTGTTGCCATGAGCGATACCACATCTACCTTCGAGGAAGATATCGTCAAGGAACGGCTGGAAAGCGAACAGCTGTTGCTTTATTTGGGCGATTTCGATGGCCCGATCGATATGTTGCTGGCGCTGGCACGTGACCAGAAAGTTGACTTGACCAAGATTTCTATTTTGGCACTCGCCACGCAGTATTTGGATTTTATCGAGCGCGCGCGTGCCTTACGGCTTGAGGTTGCGGCCGATTATTTGGTGATGGCGGCCTGGCTTGCCTATCTTAAATCACGTTTGCTTATTCCGCAGGAAGAAAGTAAACAGGCCGAACCTACCGCGCAGGACCTGGCCGACGCCCTGCAGTTTCAGTTGCGTCGCCTGGAAGCCATGCGCAAGGTTGCCAACGACCTGTTCAATCTGCCGCGTCTTGGTTTCAATGTTTTTGGGCGCGGCGAACCTGAAGGGCTGCGCACCGAATATATCGCCAAATATGATATGACTTTCTATGATCTGTTGAAGTCCTATGGCGATATCAAACTGCGCCAGTCAAATTCGGTTTATAAATTAAACCCGGTCAAGCTTTTCTCGCTCGAAGAAGCGATTGACCGGATGCAGAGTATGCTCGGCAAAATTCCGCAAGAATGGGTATCGCTGTTTATGTTCCTGCCGGGTGGTCTCAATGACCGCATCGTCAAACGCTCAGCGGTTGCTTCGACCTTTGGTGGCGCCCTTGAAATGGCCAAGCGCGGCTTGATCCAGATCCAGCAGGATAAAAACTACGCGCCTATCTATATTCGTACGCCTCCGTCAGAAGGCGAAGCTGCGGTTATTCAAAGCTATACAGACGACGAGACCGGCAGCATCGACGCATCTGAAGTGGTCGAGAATGAAATAGAAGAAAGTACCGAACAAACAAACGAAACGGTTGACGACAACGCCGCACCCGATGAAGAAACAAACCCCGAAAAACGAGAGGCTGAATAATGGCCAGGAATAATATGCACACAGACAACCAAACCATCGAAACCGCCGAGGATGATGCGGTCCAGGACGATATGCTGCACGCCGAGCTGGCGGATGATGATGAGGCCGCCGGTATTGAAGATGTGCTGACGGGCGCTGCTGGTGCTGAGCTATCTGATGACGGCGAGCAAGAAGAGCTGATCATGACGATGGATGATGTGCGCCTGATCGAGGCGATGTTATTTGCTTCATCCTCGGCCTTGTCTGAAAGCCAGATGGCCGAGCGCTTTCCGGCCGAGCGGGTTAAGTTGATCCCCGATATCCTCGAGCATCTGCGCGAACATTATGCGGCGCGCGGCGTTAATCTGGTGCAGCGCGATCGTCGTTGGGCTTTGCGGACCTCGACAGATCTGGCAGATCAACTGCGTTTGGAAAAAGAGCAGCCGAAAAAATTTACCAAGGCCGCCATGGAAACTATGGCGGTGGTGGCCTATCACCAACCCGTCACCCGCGCTGAAATCGAAAATATTCGGGGTGTGGCGACATCGCCCGGTGCGCTGGATGCCCTGATGGAAGCGGGCTGGATTAAGCCCGGCAAGCGCCGCGAAGTACCGGGCCGCCCGGTTACCTGGTTATCCACCCAGGCGTTTTTGGACCATTTTGGTTTGGAGAAGCTGTCGGATCTACCGGGTATGGATGACCTAAAGGCGGCAGGCCTATTGGATAAACGCCCCGCCATCGAAGCGATGCCAACCGCTGATATGTTTGATACCGAAGATAGCCGCGCCCAGGAGGACGAAGACCCGCAGGAAGTGACCGATGAAGACCTGATCGGTAAAGCAAGCCTGGATGACGAGGACGAGGATGACGCGGCAGTGGAAGATGATGCTGACGACGAAGCCTCCGAGGATGCAGACGACGAAGAGTCTGGTTCAGATGACCACGAAGACGACGATGACTTCGATGACGAGGACGACGAGGATGATGAAATTGATGAAGATGATGACGTGGAGGATAAAGATTAATTATGGGTATTGGGCTTAAAGAGATACTGATTATCCTGATCGTCGTGCTGATCGTCTTTGGCGCTGGCAAATTACCACGGGTAATGGGTGACCTGGGCAAGGGGCTCCGCAGCTTTAAAGATGGCTTGAAGGGCGAGGGGGATGACCCCGACGACAAAGGTAACGGCAATAAAACACTGCCGCCGACATAACCCGCCGACCTTAGGATAATGTGATGTTCGGGATTGGCTGGGCTGAAATGCTGGTGGTCTTGCTGGTGGCGGCTCTGGTCATCGGCCCCAAGGATTTGCCCAAGGCG
>JAIXUW010000002.1 GCA_027483355.1 Alphaproteobacteria bacterium | reverse complement strand
GCCTCACGCGCAGCCGCGCTTTCGTTCTCCTGCGTATCCAGCATATCCTCGCGCAGATGGGGATATCCCGCCAGCAGTTCATCTGCCCCCTCCCCGCTGAGCGCGACCTTGAAGCCCGCTTTCGCAATGGCACGGTTGAGCTGATACTTGCCGACCAGATGACTATTGATGGACAAGCCTTCGCTGAAATAGACAGCATCGGAGAGGTGATCGGCGACGCTGTCACCTGTGACTTCAACCGTATGTAAGCGCGCGCCTATGTGGGCCGCCATTTCTTTTGCAACAGGATACTCGTCATATCCATCAAGACCGCCAAAACGTACAGTAAAGCAATCGACGGGCGCTTGCGTGCGTTGTGTTGCAATGGCAGCAATGCTGGCTGAGTCAATACCGCCGCTCAGATGCGCACAGACGGGCACATCAGCATCAAGGCGCAAATGTACAGCCTGTTTGAGGGTGGCAAAAAATCTCTCCTGCCATTCCGCCTCGGATGTGGCCTCGCCTTTCTCGGGCGACAAGCCGGTATCCCAATACTTTTGAAGATGAACGACACCATCTTGCCATACCAGCATATGGCCGGGTGGCAGCTGGGCGATACCTTCGAACACCGTACGATCAACAGGCGTATACTGCAGACTGAGTGCCCCATACAGCGCCTGCAGGTCCCATGTGGGGCGCGCAGCACCGGCCGCAAAAATCGCCTTCGCTTCAGAGGCAATGCATATCTGGCCATCCAAGGCTTGCGTATAGCACAACGGCTTGATCCCGAAACGGTCCCGCACGGCGATCACGCGCCGCCGTTCTTCATCAACCAGTACAAGAGCGAATTCACCACGCAAGTGATGGACAAAGTCCAGGCCATAGACGCTATACAGGTGAAGTGCAACCTCACTATCGCTGTTGGTTTTAAAAACACAACCCATCTGCTCGAGGGTATGGCGTTGGGCACGGCGTCCATAAATCTCGCCATTTATGATCAGGTGGATTTTGTCATCAGCGCTGTGCAGCGGCTGGGCACCGCCCGCCAGATCGACGATACTGAGACGCGTGTGGCCCAGAGCCATATGCCCGTCCGCGCTGATCCAGGTGCCCATACCATCTGGGCCGCGATGCCCCAGAGCGGCAAGCGCCGGCGCCACATCATGGGTTTTAATCAGGCGACGACGGTCAATCAGGCTAAAAATGCCGCACATCACCGTTGCCTGAGATAAAAATTTTACGGTTCTCGCCCGCGCTGTCGGCGGCAAATGCGGCGGCATAATCCTCAAGGTCAAAAGTCGGCCCGAACAGATCATCAACAATCAGTTTACCTGATGCGATCAGGTCAATGCCCTGCTGAAACGGCGCATAGCTGACCGCCTCGATCGTGATCCCCTTCATCACAAGCTGATTGATGTTAAAAGCAACCGGTGCGTGCTGACGGCTTTTAAGGATCAGACGGCCACCCGGTTTGAGTGCCGTGACGATACGCCCAATGGCTTCAGTCGTGGCAAGAGTTTCAACGATAAAGTCATAATGATTGTCAGGCAGCACAGTCTCGTTACTGCAGACATCAATATCTGCAAATCCGCAGGCGCGCAGACAGCGTTCTGTCAGCCTTGAAATACGGTTATCACCATAAATCAGGCCTTTTTGCGCAATTTTGATCTGCGCATTCGCAACCGCGAGTGAGGCGGCTATGGGTTCAAGGTATGCCCCCTGCTGCCAGGTCATCACTTCGGGCAGGCCGTAGACAGCATGTGCCGGCACGCGCACAAATTCGGCAAAAGATCCGTCCTCATGCATACCAAGCATCCGCGCAGCCGCATAGTCGACGGGGGCTGCCACGGGGATGGGCGTATTGGCCGCCGCAAACAACGGCATAACCCCAACGCGCTGCCCCGCCGTCAGTGTATCAACACCTTCACCAACAGCTGCAATAATCCCAGAAAATTCATGGCCCAGCACCAGCGGGGTCCGCGTGCGGATGATGTCGCGCGCCACGTAAACATCGGTGCGGCAAATGCCGGATAACACCACGGCAATCACCACCGTACCCGGCAAAGCCTCGGGCACAGGCAGGGCCGTGACGCTGAGGCCGGCAGAATGTTTGACGAGGGCTTTCATGTGGCTATGCCTGTATTGCGGTGGTGAATCTGTATGAATCTATTTATACTCTAATTGAGTATAAATAGGGTGTAAAGAGGTTATTTATACATATTTCGAGATCTAGGGGCAATCATGCCCGCATCTAACCTAAGTATATGAATTATATTCAAAAATTATCTGATAAGGGTGCTAATCGGCATCAATGGCGCTTAGTTGCGCAGGCGATATCCTGTTTTGAAAATCCAGGCGATGACCGCCAGCGAGATGCAGAGGAACGCTAAGATCACGGCAAGGCTGATGCCCACCGCCACATCGGCGGTACCGTAAAAGCTCCAGCGGAAGGCACTGACCAGATAGACCACCGGGTTCAGCAAGGACACGTTCTGCCAAAACTCCGGGAGCATTTTAATAGAATAAAAACTGCCGCCCAGAAAAGACAATGGCGTGATGACCAAAAGGGGGATCATCTGTAACTGCTCGAAACCATCTGCCCAGATGCCGATGATAAAGCCCAAAAGGCAGAAGGTGATACAGGTCAGGAACAGGAAAGCCAGCATCCAGAAAGGGTGTAAGATCTCGATGGGTACAAAGAAAAACGACGTGGCGAGAATGATCAACCCGATGGTCAGCGCCTTGACCGCCGCCGCACCAACATAGCCGGTGACGACCTCGGCAAAGGAGACGGGCGCGGACAAAAGCTCATAGATCGTGCCCGAAAAGCGCGGGAAATAGATCGCAAAAGAGGCAAGCGAAATGCTTTGCGCCAAGACTGTCTGCATGATGAGCCCCGGCACGATAAAAGCGCCGTAGCTGACCCCTTCGATCGCGTCGATACGCCCGCCGATGGCGGCGCCGAAGACGATAAAATAGAGAATGGTCGATAGCACGGGGGAGATGATGCTTTGCCCGATCGTGCGCCGGGCGCGATTTATTTCGAAATTGAAAATGGCTCCAATAGCACGGTGATTCATGGCTGACCTACCAGATGGATAAAAATATCTTCGAGCGAGCTTTGGCGCGTGCTGAGATCTTTGTAACGAATGTTACTGGCATTCAGCGCGGCGAGCAGTTGAGGGATGCCGCCATTCCTATCATCATAGGTGAAAACAATCTGGCGTCCATCAGCGTGTAGCGCCGGGGCATAAGGCGCCAGGCTGGGGGGAGTACTGTTCATGGCCTCATAGAGGTCGATGACCAGCTCTTTCTTGCCCAGCTTTTTCATCAAATCGGTTTTGTCTTCGGTCAGGATCAATTCACCCTTGCGGATGACCCCAATACGGTCGGCGATTTCCTCGGCTTCTTCCAGATAATGTGTGGTCAGGATAATGGTGACACCGGTTGCGCGCAATTCACGTATCTGTTCCCACATCGAGGTGCGCAACGCGACATCTACGCCGGCCGAAGGCTCATCCAAGAAGACCACGGTCGGCTCATGCGAGAGCGCCTTGGCGATCATCACGCGGCGCTTCATACCGCCCGAAAGGCGGCGGATCTGGGTGTCTTTCTTGTCCCAGAGGGACAGGCGCTTGAGCAGGTCTTCGATATGCGCGGGGTTGGCGGGCTTGCCGAACAGCCCGCGGCTGAAAGCGACCGTGTTCCAGGGCGTTTCAAAAGCGTCCGTCGTCAACTCCTGCGGCACCAGGCCGATGCTGGAACGGGCGGCGCGGTAATTTTTGCTGATATCATGGCCACAAACCTCGACCGTACCCGCAGTGGGGCGCACGATGCCGCAAATGGTGCTGATCAGGGTCGTCTTACCCGCGCCATTGGGCCCGAGCAGGGCAAAAATCTCGCCACGCCGGACGTCGAGGTTGACGTCTTTCAGCGCACTAAAGCCGGTGGCGTAGGTTTTACTGAGATTACGGACGGAAATGGCAGCGGTCATGGGGAAATCCTTTGCGCAGTATATAGAACCGGAAATCTACCAGAACAGGGCGCAATGCCTTTCAGCGTTTTTGAGGGGTGGGATGGGCAAAAAGGAAAAAATGGTGGTGGAGGTAGGAGCCAAGACCAGTTTCTTTTTACCGCCGTAAGCCTCTGATTTTTTATCAATCGCTTTTATTTACATATTTATAAATTGTACAGATTGCTGTACAATTTATAATTGCTTTTCTATGGTAATTTTTTATTTAATTCTAGGGAAAGTATGAATGAGTGACCTCAACACATTTGTAGTTAAATCTTTAGCGACTATCGAAAAATCCATAAATTTACAGTCTGCAACGCTAATCAGTGCTGCTGTACTAGGCCTAGGCTTTTATCTGGGATACGCCAACATAGTTTCTGTTTCAGCAGCACTTTGTGCTGGAAGTGGATCCTTAATAATTGGCAACATCATTGGCCGCCTTCTTAAAAGGGCTGAAGACAAAAAGGCATACAACAATCGTATAATGGGTAGAAAGCTTGGCGTCAGAACGTCTGACCTCCACTTTAACCATATCAGCGAAGATGTGTTTCAGGACCCTAACCATGCAATGCTCGGCTGGCAGATTGCCTCAGATTATACATCGCGGACCGTCCACGCAATTCAGCCCCAGTGTTATCACTGCCGGAATGGTCTTTCTATGAAATTGAATGACCCTACTGAAAAGGTGCAGGTCCGATGCGATGGATGCGGAGCACAAACCGCAGTAGACGATATGACACTCGCTCGACAGGCGGCCGAGGCTAAGTTTAGGGGTATGGCACGTCTAAATCCTGACGAATTTTTTGATTGGTGAGCAATGGATAACACTCCTATCAAGGTCAATCTGCGCTTTGAGAGCAAAAGCCTCGACAAGTTTGTGGATGTATGTGCTAAGAGCGCGGGAGCAATTGCTGCTCAGCTTTTATCCTGTGAAAAGATATGTAGGTAAATGTGGCGCTAAAAATTCTTGAGAAAAATATCCTCGCGGTATCAATAGCAGTATATTTGTTTTTTATGCTACTTACTCTGCTCTATTCTAGAACGTGGTGGGTTTTACTTTTATTTTCTTTCCTACCTATAATTGTCTTTCTTCGGACCCAATCAGAATTCTTCGATTGCATTGTTGAGTCGGTAGGTGACCAAATAGCAGTTGATTTTATTGATAGCTATCCCTTTTTCTATTTGTGTAAAGTTAAGCTAGACGATGGATTAGTATTGGACGTTGTAACTGATGAAGCTGATAAATTCAGACTGCATATTGGACAGCGCATTAAGATTCGCATGGTAGAATTCGGTATGACATCACATTCTCTTGAGCTAAAAGACTTAGCTGTTAAACGAGTTTATTTTATAAGCACCGCGGCACCAAATACCGCATACAGAAAGGTATAATTTTCTGTTTATGTATTTCAGCCTGATTTTATAACCTCAATTGTACCCCCAATTTTCGTGGATACAGAGCGGCTATAAAAAACCTACATACACATTATTAAAGATTATTAGGAAGAAAACCCAATTACGACAAGGGTTTTGGAGGGGTAGAAAAACGCCAGTGTACTTGGCAGAGACAAGAAAATGGTGGTGGAGGTAGGATTTGAACCTACGAACTCGTAAGAGGGCAGATTTACAGTCTGCTGCCATTGACCGCTCGGCCACTCCACCACGGTTCGTTGATATTCGGTCGAATAGTCTAG
>JAIXUW010000161.1 GCA_027483355.1 Alphaproteobacteria bacterium | reverse complement strand
TGTCCAACACCAGGTGCAATGGCTTGTTCATACATGAGGACCCCCGTCCTCATATTACGATTTCCATTGTCTCGTGCTGCACGCGGATTGAATGTAGGATCTAATCTATGCGGCACTCCTTTTGAGCCTTTACTCGGCGGTGTTCTGTCCCCCATTTTCCTATCCGAACTTCGGAAAGAAAAATGTGGACCTGCCCAGATTCGAACTGGGGTTCCAGGATTCAAAGTCCTGTGTCCTGACCGACTAGACGACAAGTCCATCGTGCACGGAATGGGATTCGAACCCATGCGGCTTTCGCCAGCAGTTCTTGAGACTGCCTCCTTAACCAACTCGGACATCCGTGCGTGAATGCACGGGTGTGACCCTTCTGCCAGATGTTTCATCTGGCAGTTCGGACATCCGTGCTCAAGTGCATGCTATGGGATTCGAACCCATGCGGCTTTCGCCAGACGCTCTTAAGGCGTACTCCTTAACCAACTCGGACAAGCATGCATTACGAATGCACGCTTGCAACCTTGCTGCCAAATGTTCCATTTGGTGGCTCGGACAAGCATGCTACGTAGTGGAGTTCTCCACAGACCTTTATAGTTGGTCGGCTTTAGACCAACAAAAATACCCCCTGCGGGGATCGAACCCGCGACTATGTGGTTAAAAGCCACATGCTCTACCGGCTGAGCTAAGGAGGTTAATGCCTCTTAGGCAAGACGGTCTAAGTCGGATTCGAACCGACGACTTTGCGGTTAACAGCCGCACGCTCTAACCAGCTGAGCTATAAGACCAGAGTGCTCGTGAGAGCGTCTTCGGAGCCGGAATCGAACCAGCGACCTGAGGAGAACTATTGTTTAGAAGTCAGCCTTCTACAATCCTCCGCTCTACCAATTGAGCTATCCGAAGTTCGGATGTCTTTTCTTTTGTTTTGCGATTTACTGGGTGCCACGCGCCTTAGGCGCAGTTAGAAGAGGCAGGGAAGCTGCTTACGCAGTCGCCGCAGGCGCCTCCTTGATGTAGTGGCGGTTCAGGTAGCGCTGCAGGTTGAAGTAGGTCAGGTTCTCACCCTCGCCAATCGCCAGAAGCTTCTTCAGTGCGGCATCAGGCTTGATGTCGTGCTTGTTCTTCAGCTCCTTCTCCTTCACGTAGTTGTTCACCGCCTTCGTCACCTCAGAGCGGCTCAGCAGGGTGCCCTTGGGCTTGCCCAGGAACACGCACAGCTCGTCCGTCACCTTCGTGGGGCGCTCGAAGATGGACGGCTGGCGGGGCTTGGCCTCACCACCCTCCTCCGTCTTCGCGCTGCGGCGCTTACGCTTGCGCGCATCCTTGATCTCACGGTGCACGCGCTTCTCCAGCTTCTTCACCTGACCCAGCAGGGTGCCCGCCGTCTCCTTCAGAGTGTTCAGGGCAGCCGTGACCGCCTTGATGTCCTCATCCAGAGTCGTGGCAGGCGCGGCAGGCGCGGCCGCAGGGGCCGCCTCCACGGGAGTAGAGGCAACCACCACAGGCGCAGGGGCCGCCACGGGCTCGGCCGCCTTCGCAGCCGCCTTCTTGCCCTTCGCAGGGGCAGCAGCCGCAGGCGCAGGCGCCGCGGCCACAGGGGCGGGCGCCGCCACAGCGGCCGCCGTCTCCTTCTTCGCAACCTTCTTGGCAGGGGCCTTGGCAGCGGAGGTCGTCGCGTTCATTATACCGGTGGCGGAGGAAGAAACCGAGGACATTTTACGCGCGGGGTTATGATTACCGACTGAGCGCCCCCGCCGCATCAATTTTGGCCCCGCCAGCCCCCGTTTTTTTTCCGGGAGCCCCGCCGCCGGCGTTTTCTCCGTTGAAATCCCGTCGCACAGCCGTCAGGTGGTCCATCCACCATTGTATTTTCCTCTTAGACTAGACTTACTACAGAGGTCTGCCGGAGTTGATGCCGGGGCGCCCCCGTCATCTTTGCGACGAGTGCGTTCAAATCCCCGGCAGGTTTAAAGCCCCCCGTCCTGGCCAACCCACCCAGAGGATGTTACCCCTCTTTCTAATTATCCCCTCTCCAGTCAGACATGCTCTCATGAGGGTGTCATGGTGTTATATCATTGCGCAGTATTTCGGGTGCGGCAGGCTAAATCCCGGCCCACAGGCAGAGGTAGAGATGGAGGAGACAGCCCCTCTAAAGGTCTTCCGCCAGTGTAAGAATTGTAAAAGCCGTAAAAATCCCGACGTCCAATGCCCCTTTGCAGCTACACAGGGAGACTACTGTGCGAGGCATCATAAGAATCCGAATCCCTTCACAAAGCGTTCAACTGCTGCGGGACCCGTCGCCGCTGCGGCAGCCGATCGCCTCCGCCAATTCTGGCTCCGTGCTTCCCCCCTCTTGCGCTTTCGCCAACAGGGGCCCGCTGTAAATGCGCCCGACCTTGCCAAAAACGACACAGAGCTCTACAGCATGGACCCTATTACGCAGATTCCACCCGTTTATCGCTTCAGTTTTGCAGATAGTCGTCGCGCCCTCTGGCTCTTTGACATTCGGACACTTACGCACTCCATGGCAACCGGATATCCGCAACAGAATCCCTACACACGCGAGCAGCTCCCTGCTAGCGCGATGACTGCTCTCCATGCGCGTCTTGACTGGCTTCGCGCACGTAAATTCCATATTCAGCATATGCCACCAGATTTGACTGCGCTCACTCCAGCGCAGCTATGGAGTCAGCGGGTGTTGGACGTATTCCTGAAAATGGAGTCTCTCGGATATTATCTGAGTTGCGACTGGTTTCACGATATGAGCCGTGCACCACACATGCGCTTTTATAAATATCTGTTTGACCTGTGGGCCTATCGCCTAAATCTGACACGGGCCGAGCAGGAGGCGGTTGTGCCTGGCCATATGTCCCCTGGCCCCCGCCGCCTCTTTAAGATTCTCGCGGAGGACCTCTATGAGCGCGACCGCAGCTGGTGGGCGCGCACGACACTCGACCTGATGGAGTCCTTCACCACGCGCGCAGCAGATAGAGAGCATAGGAAGCTGGGGGTGACCTATGTGCTCATGGCACTTGTCCAGGTCAGCCCTGCCGCAGCAGAAGCTCTCCCGTGGGCCGCGGCCGCCGTCGATACCGACTAAAAATTGAGGTCGCCGTTGTCGTAAAGCGCTCATACACCCCTCACAACTTCAAGATGGCTCGCGCCTACGCTGGAAAGCTATTCTTTCACTCTACCTCTGCGCCAGTCGCTCCTGGGCGAGGCCGGCATGAGACCATCTATCCTGAATCTCTCACCACTGCGGAGTATTCCCATCTTGTGAATTCTCCTCACTGGCGTCGCGCACTCAGTAACTTCTGGGTGAGTCCCTTCACCCTTGACGGGCATCGCTGGAATACGGTTGAACACTACTTCCAGGCCAAGAAGCTCGCCCTTGGCCACTCGCGGCGATTCGAGGAGACTGACCTGTTCCCCCTCTTCTGCCTCGATGCGACTCCAGAGACTGTTGCGCCCGAATTTGCCCACGCGGTCCCTCTGCTTCGTCATATCGCAACCGCAGATGGCCGCGCCGCACGCTCGAAGCGCAAGCTTATCTTCCTGACCGGAACAAACCTCGAGCAGTGGGATGCCATGAAAGATGAGCTCATGGCGCAAGCCCAGTTCGCCAAGTTCAGCCAGTGTCCCACCCTCCGCGGAGTGCTCCTGGCCACAGGCGATGCCGAGCTCTGGCACGGGGCTGCGCGCACTCCTCCCGCTCGTATGCTCTCTCTAGAGCGTGTCCGAGCAGCGATTCGCGCCGGTGCCACATCTCTGCCTGAGCCGGAAGATGATTAGACTAAACCTGCTCGAGGGGGCATTCCACCGGGAAGCTGCCATGTAAACATGTAGGGGGTATCCCGCGTGCCTTCATAGGGATAGAGAGTGTGTGTCGATGTTCCGGGCTGGTCTCGCCCACCAATTACGAAATGCTGCTGTGTAGAGTATGTGACTTTTAGCCCTGCCGCTGTAGTACCATAGGAGGAGAGCTGTGCCTTTGCGTTTGGACCATACTGTTCAAAAATGGCCCACACCTTTGCCGTCGAGTCGTGGCGTTCCACCGTGGGTGTTGGAGCCTGTCCATACAGAGGAAGGCCGCGCTGAAACATATCAATTGACTGTACATTTTTGTAGACGCTGCTCATATACCCTGAAGCATCCGGCCAATAGAGAGAGATTGTGCTTTTATCACTCCATAATCTCAGAAGTGCATCTCCTAGAACAGGGATTGTGGTACCTGATATCTCCTGGATAATAGGTGGGTAGCAGAAATTGCTTCTAAAAAATCCGTTGGCCTCGATGTAATATCCAATAATTCCCTGATCTTCGAGACGTTTGCATACGTCCTCAATGCCTGACATTCTGTTGAGTGGAGAGGATTCTGGCTGCCAGCGGCAGCCGCTTAGCCATGCACCACCCAACTGGTAATCTGCTCGCGCAGCTCCGGAATGGGGTCGAATGCCAGAAAGATATTGTAGTTGAACTTCTTCGGAGCATTGATATCAATGTTCTGAACAAGGTTACAGAATGCATCGTTAGTCACGTAGGTGCGCACCGATGCAATCTTGCGGGCACGCACGGCCGGCGTGCTAGCCGTCATCAGAGCATACATATACTGCTCGAGCATGGTTGTAGGAGCTGGCGACGGAGCCCTGCGCCTTCAATTTCATCGACCTCCTTTTAAAACTGATGATGCTTGGCCCCCCATGTGGCCGCCATCGAGAGCACATCGCGCGCCGTATCCTTCACAATCAGCACCGGCATCTTTTTGCTCGGCTCGTGCGACTTATACGCCGCCCATCGGTGATGCCCGTCAATGACATAGCCGTCGGAGCTGACAATCAGCGGCACATTCGGGTCCAACTTCTTCGCCTCAATCTCCTCTTTCACGCCCTCCACACGCCCACGGTGAATCTCCTCCTGTG
>JAIXUW010000011.1 GCA_027483355.1 Alphaproteobacteria bacterium | reverse complement strand
GATACCGACGGCGATGGTGGCACCATCATTGTCTGGTCGGATGTGGATACCATGGCGCTGGGCAGCATCTATGCGCGTCCCGGTAGCCTTGGTACCGGTGGCTTTGTCGAAGTATCCTCAGGCGATGTTCTGAATTACGGCGCTGATATCCAAACCGGCGCGGGCGGTACGGTGCTGCTTGACCCGAAAAACATTATCATTGCCGACGCCACGTTTAATTCCACTGCCATTATCATGGGGCGGGGATATACAACTGCGCCAAATATAGCCATACCCGATCTGGATAGTGATGGTGTCATAGGGGTTTCGGTCAGCCTTGACGGCAACCGCATGGCGGTGGGTCATCATTTGAATAACGGCTTTACCAGTACGAGCGCTAATACACAAAGCGGCGCAATTTATTTGTACTCCTTTACCGATGCGACTTTCAGTGGTGCGGTTCTTGAAGGTGTCATTGGGCATGGCTATACGGGCGGCAAAAACGTCGATGTCAGCGCACAAATAGGTGGTTTCGATGTTTTTGGCGCCTCGGTTTCATTAGATGGGAATCGATTGGCTGTCGGCGCCACGGGGGATGACGGTAATGCCAATGCGCTTGGCAATTCTGGTGCTGTCTATCTTTTCACCTTTAGCGATGCCGCTTTTACCGGCGGTACATTACAGGCCCGTATCGGTCACAACTATACAACTGGCAAGAATATTAATTTGGCAGGTATCATCGGCGCCAATGATTTCTTCGGGAACAGCGTCAGCCTGGACGGTAATCAACTTGCAGTCGGCGCCCGCTATGACGATGGCGTCTTGAATAACCGTACCGATGCCGGTGCCGTGCATTTTTTTACCTTTACGGATGCTACTTTTACCGGCGGCAGCTATCAGGGAACGGCCGGCTATGGCTACACAGGTGGCAAGAATATAGACCTCACCAGTTATCTAGATAACAGCGATGACTTTGGCTTGGCTATATCGTTAAACGCGGGCCGACTGGCCGCCTCTGCAAGGACAGATGATGGCGTTGGCAATACGGTATCAAACGCCGGCGCTGTTTATCTGTTTACCTTTAGCGATCTCGCCTTCACGGGCGGCACCACCGCCGGAGTCATTGGTCGCGGTTATACGGGCGGTGTCAGTATCAATCAAACCACCATCGACGCCAGCGATCTTTTTGGTACCGCCGTGGCACTTGACGGAAACCGTCTTTTTGTCGGCGCCGCGCAAGACGACGGTAACGCCAATTCGGCTGCTGACAGTGGCGCCATCTATATGTACTCCTTCACCGACAGCAGTTTTGCGGGCGCTGTATTAGAAGGACGCATTGGCAATAACTACGCGGCCCTGGGTGGCAAGAATATCTCACGCGCCAATGAGGCTGCAGGCGCTGACCAATTTGCCCTTTCACTGGCGGTTGATGGTCAAAAACTGGTGGTGGGCGCTATCGGTGATGATGGCAGTAATAATGCTAATAGCGGACAGGGCGCTTTTCATTATTACACCTTTTCGGATCTCGCCTTTAATGGTTTGAGCTATCAAGGCACGTTAGGGACCGGATATACGGGTGGTAAGAATATTAATTTCGCCATCAATACATCCGCAATTGGTAATTATGATGTATCTGTTTCAGTCGATAATAACCGTATAGCCATTGGACTGTCGGGCGACGATGGGTTTAATGATACCGTTTATGGCTCTGGTGCGGTTTATCTGTATAGCTTTACCAGCAGTGAGTTTGATGGTGCCGTCCTTGAGAGTATCATCGGACATGGCTATACGGGCGGCAAGAACGTCAATATGTCGGCCTATCTACAGGCAGACGACCGTTTTGGCAGCAGCGTTTCTCTCGATGGCAATCGCCTTGCGGTTGGCGCCATGCTGGACGACGGCAACGCCAATGCCCTGACTGACTCCGGCGCGGTTTATCTATTTTCTTTCAGTGATAGCCTTTTCAGCGGCGGCACCTTAGAAGGCCGTATTGGTCGCAACTATACCACGGGTAAAAATTTCAATCCCGCCAATCTGACCGGCACCGGCGACGTTTTTGGTAGCACCGTGTCGCTGGATGGTAACCGTTTAGCGGTCGGTGCCTATGGTGATGACGGCAATGCCAACGCGCGTAACGCATCAGGTGCCGTTTATCTATTCAGTTTTGCCGACAGTGTTTTTACAACGCCGACACAACAGGCTTTGATTGGCTATAACTATACGACCGGCAAAAATTTTAATATCAGCCAATTGGAAGCGAATGATGAGCTGGGACGTTTCGGCCTCTCACTCGAGGGTAATCGCTTAGCCGTATCTGCCTGGTTAGATGACGGCTCCGGTAATACAGCTACCAATGCCGGTGCTGTTTATCTTTTCAGCTTTGCCGATAGCCTATTTACTACCCCGACCTTACAATCAACTGTGGGGAAAGGTTATGCGGGCGGCAAAAATATCGACATTGCCAACCTGGCAAACGATGACCGACTCGCAGGCGTCGCGCTTGAGGGGAATATTCTGGCGATTGGCGCCCCTTTTGACGATGGCCTGACTAATACGGCGACGGACGCCGGCTCTATCTATATCTACGCTTTCAGCGATAACCTGTTCAGCGGCGGTACGCTGGATGCTATTTTTGGTAACAGCTATGTAGGTGGTAAAAATATTGCTCTGACACATAACGCGTTTGACTACCTTGGTTATAACCTAGATCTCAATCAAGGCACTTTGGTCACCAGCCTGCGCTTTGCGGATGGAGCCAACAATGGCTATAGTCAGACATCGGAATTCTACATCTTCCGCGGTAACAGCTATATACCTTCCGCCGGCAGCACCTTCAGTAATCTGTCGACAGGTACTATCGGCATCACGCCGGGCGCCTTGAGTGCGCTGTTATCAACACCACAGAACGTAACGCTACAGGCCAATAACGATATTCTGATCAATAACAATCTGATCGTTAATAACGCCAGTGGCAACGGCGGCAGCCTGACGCTACAGGCTGGACGTAGCAT
>JAIXUW010000114.1 GCA_027483355.1 Alphaproteobacteria bacterium | reverse complement strand
GTCAATATCGAGCAGTTTTTTGTCAACGTGCCCGGGTTTAAGCAAAAATCCCAAGCCTTCCAAAAAATATACGAACGCGAAGACGTCAAGAACGCCTTTGTCTTCTGCAACCGTAAACGCGATATCAGCGATGTCTGCAAATTCATGAAATCTCGGGGCATCAAAGTGATTGGCCTGCATGGGGATATGGAACAGAGCGAGCGCACCGAAGCCCTGGGTATGTTCAAGGCCGGCGAAGTCGATATCATGGTGTGCAGTGATGTGGCCGCCCGTGGGCTGGATGTGCAACAGGTCAGCCATGTGTTTAATTGGGACGTACCCAACCACTCTGAAGATTATGTGCATCGCATTGGCCGCACGGCCCGCGCCGGTGCCAAGGGCCGCGCCTTTACGCTGGTCACGCCGAACGACGAAAAGCAGGTCTTAGCTATTCAAAAGCTGATCGGCAAACAGGTCGAAGTTATGGATTTAGGGATTGGTCAGCCCCGCGAAGAAAGCAAGGCAGACGTCACGCCCGTCGCCAAAGAGCGTCACCATAACCGCCATGAACAGCGTCGCGGCAGCCGCAAACCTGAGCCCCGCATCCGCCACGAAGAGGTCGACCGCGACCTACCGCCGGAAAAGAATAACGGCGGTTTTGATTCCGATGACCTGCCGTCATTCCTGCAAAAACGCTAAGCGGACCTTTGCTTGACATCACCCTGATATAACTCGATAATCGCACTGTCAGCCGCGTGCGAATTGGGGTCGCCGCCGCCATGACACGATGTCGGGGGACTATGCTTTTTTTAGCGCCACAAGGTCGGCTGCAGGCCAGACAGGGAATATGGGTTCTCGGGGCGGTGTTGCTCTGCCTGGCGCATCCCGCCGCGGCACAAGAAAAACGCCGCTTCCCGGCCCTCGATCCGGCAACGGTGCCAGGTGTACAGGCAACGGTCGGCACGCCCGATGCGCCAGCCCCGCTGGTCAGCCTTCCGCAAGAGCCTTTGAGCACTGATCAAGATGCCGCGGTGGATTTTCAAGCCAATGAAGTCTCGTACGATCGTACTCTGCAACTGGTCAGTGCCAGCGGTGATGTGCAGATGGTGCAAGAAGGGCAAACGCTGCGCGCCGATCGCGTCACCTATGATATGCCCCAAGACAAGGTGCGCGCCGAGGGGAATGTCATCCTCACCACGCCGGTAGGCGATGTTCACAATGCCGACAGCGTTGAACTGACCGATGCCATGCGCTCGGGCATGATCAAAGGCATGTTGTCCCGTTTGACCGACGGCTCGCGTTTCACCGCCAGTGAAGGTCAGCGCATCGCCGGCGATAAAACCACCATGAAAGATGCCACCTATACCCCCTGTAATGTCTGCGAAACCAACCCCGACCCGTTGTGGCAGCTCAAAGCGGAAAAGGTCATTCACGACGAGAAAAACAAAAGCGTCGAATACAAAAACGCCCGTATGGAATTTGCCGGAGTGCCTTTTTTTTACACGCCGGTTTTTTCGCACCCTGATCCCAGTGTGAAACGTAAAAGCGGGTTTTTACGCCCTGAGTATGGTTGGAGCAGCGACGTCGGCGGTTATGTCGAAGGCGCTTATTATTTTGGCGATATTGCCCCCAATGCGGATGCCACCTTACGCGTGCGCCCCACCACCGAGCGCGGCGTACTGACCCAAAGCGAATGGCGTCAGCGCTTTGAGCGGGGTCGTTTCAATTTAGATGGCGGCTGGGTGCGTTCTGATCGCGACGAAGAAGATGGCCGTATCGAACAGGACCGCGAGCGTGGACATTTTTTCGCCGATGGCTTGTTCAATCTAAGCGACACCTGGCGTGCAGGATTTGACGTGGCGACGGTGAGCGATAAAAGTTATTTGCGTCTCTATGATGTCAGTAATGAAGACATCCTTGAAAACACGCTGTATGTCGAACGTCTGGCGGGGCGCGATTATACCAATCTGCGTGGCCTTGCCTTTCGGGATTTACGCCTTGGCCCGCGTCCCGATCAAGCCCAGATTATCCCGCAACTCAGTCACCGCATGCTGGGGCGCCCGGAAGGTTTGCTGGGAGGCCGTTGGGAAATGGGCTTGAACACAATGTATCTGCATCGCCCGGATGCCGGGGAGCAGAACGTACAGCGTGCCTCGATGGATTTAGGTTGGGAGCGGCGTTTTGTCGCCGATGCCGGATTGGTCACGACGATGCGCGCATCAGGCCGCGTCGATAATTATGAAGTGCAGGACAACAACCTCGTCCCGCCGGGCGTCGACGATGAAACCGAAGATCTACGCGGTAATGCCGTGTTGAATATGGTGACCAGCTATCCGGTGCAAAAACGTTTTGATAACCTGAATTGGCTGGTCGAGCCGATGTTTGGTGCCGCACTCAGCCCCAACGTGGATGAAAAAGAATTTGATATTCCCAACGAAGACAGCCTGGATATCATGATTGATACCAGCAACCTGTTCAGCGATAACCGTTTTGCCGGGATTGACCGGCAAGAAGACGGCGCCCGTATTAACTACGGCGTTAAAACGGGGCTTTATGGCGATGGCGGTTATTTTGGCTCGCTGTTCCTGGGGCAATCACGCCGGTTTGAAAATGCGGCTTATTATCCCAATGGGTCCGGTTTAGAAGATAAAAACTCAGCTTATGTCGGTTTGATCAACCTTGGTTTGGGTGAAGGTTTGCAGGCCGACTACCGCTTTCAATTCGATAATGACAATTTAGCCTCGCAGCGGCATGAATTTGGCGCTGCCAGCACCATCGGGCCATTGACGGCGACGGGCCGCTACCTATACGTTAACGGCATTACTGGAACGGATTTCACCGAAACGCGCGAACAAGCCGAAATCGCGGCTGAATACCGGTTCACCCCAATTTGGCGCGCTTATGGATCAGCGCTGCATGACCTGGGCGAAGAACCCGGTCTTCGGCGCGCTGGCCTGGGCCTGGCTTATGCGGATGAATGTTTTTCCTTCGCGCTTGAAGGGGTGCGCAACCTGACCAACGACGCCGCGGGTGACAGCGAGACCGTGGTCACAGCCCGCATCGGCTTTAAGAATATCGGTGAATTCAGTGGGCCGGATATTTCGCTCCGTAACGAACAAAAGGAATAATCGTTTGATGATCACAGGAGATGGCAGATGAATTTTATGATGTACGAGTCAGGTTCGGGGTCGCGGCGTCGGCAGGCAGAGCGCCGTCGCAAGATGATCTTTCGCACGATCATTTTTATGTTGATCTGCGCCTTCTTTTTCTGGTGGGGCGGCGAGAGCGTCCTCAGCGGTCAGGAAGCCTATAAACAACAGGCAACCCAGCTGAAAAATGAGCGCGAAGACCTGGAAGAAAAAATCACTTCGCTGCAATCAGAAGTGCAATCGACAACCATCCGCTATCAGCAGCTGGAAGCGAAATACCAGCAGGAAGTACCCCAAGGCGCTTTCAAGGATCTGACCGACCTGGTGAAAAAACGCCTGGATGCGGGCATCAGCCCCGAGCGTTTGTCATTTATCATTGATCAGGCAAGCCCGCCCAAAAACTGTTCGGCTGCCACCGCCAAGCGCTTTGTCGTCAAGACCCCGGTCTACAGCGGTCCGCATGGCACCGTTGCTTTTGGCAATGGCGCTATTACCGTGACCAGCGAGGGTAAATCAGCCATTGGCAGCACCGGCAGCCCAGAAGCCTGGTACGATCCTGGCAAATCGGTAACGGTGAAGTTTATCGAGCTGGGCGGCAAAGAAACCGTGAAAGAAGGCCTATTGCCCATTCAACACGCGATGGTGGTCGGCAACAAGGAATACCGTTTTACGGTGGCCGCCGGCGAGCGTTCGTTTATCACGGTGACG
>JAIXUW010000186.1 GCA_027483355.1 Alphaproteobacteria bacterium | reverse complement strand
GCGTTTTTCTCGCGCAGCGCATTTTCAACATTCAGTTTATCGGTCACATCAGCATAGGTATTGAGAATATTGCCGTCCGGCAGCGGCACGGCCGCATATTCAATCACCCGCCCGTCGGCACGTTGCAGATGGCCACGACGCACCGCGCGCTCCAACCCATTGGTGAGGATGCCCGTGCGGGCTTCCTCCCAGACTTCGGCGGCGAAATGCACTTTCATCGCGTCGGCCACCACCGTCACGTGCGGACTGCCGGACAAGCCGTTTTCAGGTAGGCTCCAGATACGCAAGAAAGCCTGATTGAACAAGCGCAGACGACCATCTTCGCCAAACACCGCAATCCCCTCGGCCAGGTTATCCATGGTTTCCTGCTGCACGGCGATCAAGGTGTTATAGGATGTTTCCAGCTGCAGGCGCGAAGTCACGTCTTCCATGGTGACAACCAACCCCCCTTGCGGGCGCGGCACCACAATCTGGCGCAAAACGGTGCCGTCGGGCAGGTACAGCATATCTTCCGTCGGCGCCATCAGCGAGGTAAAGCGGCTGAGCCACTGCTGTTTATACTGTTTATAATCAGCCTGTTCGGGCAGGCGGCGCAGCTCGCGCATTTTATCGATCACTTCAGTGATGCGTGGGCGACCATCCAGCCAGGTACCGATCATCCCCGTCATCTGCTCGTAGGCGCTGTTGTAAAACTCCAGCCTGGTTTCTGCGTCGAACATCGCAATGGCTGAACGCAGTTGTTCAAGCGATTCCTGATGCGAAGCACCGAGGCTTTTATACAGCGCCTCCAGCTCTTCTTCACGGGTGATATCAAGCGCGAGGCCAATGGTGCGCTTGTCGGCTCCCAACGGGATTTCTTGTATCTCAACCAAACGACGCTGGCCTTCGATGATCATATGGCCCCGCAAAGCTTGCGGCTCCATGCCAGCAATGGCGCGCTGGGCGAGAGCGCGCTGCGATACTTCGCCCTTGGCAGCGCCACTGAGGGGCAATTCTTTTTGGGCCGAGACCACCCCTGCCACGGTATCATCAACCATGCGGGTATAGAATTTATTGCACCAGGCGATATTCAGCGTCTTATCGCGCATCCACATCGGGAACGGCAGGGCGTTCAAGGTAGAGCGCCATTCATTCTCGCGCTTTTCAACGGCGGCCACCGCCTCGATGGAGCGCATCGCCGCCTGGGCGAAATCGGAAATATCCAAGACCCACAACACGGAAAAGATCTGGGCCGGCGCGTCTTCCGCCCGGCGAATAACACCGCGCTTGCCGTAGATCTTGAGCGACTTGCGGGCCGTCACCGTATGCACACCAATTTCAAAATGCTCGCCAAATTCGCGCAGACGATCATAAAGGTCAGCAATGGTGGCCGCATCACTGGCGGTCAGCGCATGGCAGATGTCGTCAAGGCTTTTGACACCGGGTACCCCCAGGATCTCGGCAAAGCCCGACGAGATGGCCTGCAGACCCGATTGGTCCCAGCCGCAATATTCGATGGGAATAGCGCGCAAAAAAGATTCCAGCCGGTCATTCTGACGGCCAAGGTCGCGCAGCTGACGCCGCGCCGGCAATAGCCGATCGCGCAGACGCTCCATCAGTGATTTTTTGCTGGTCGCAGTTTCAAAATTAGCGTTCATCGTGCTGCTAACCGGCTCCCCTTCCGGTCCTTCTAGGGTAATGGGGATTAACGCCTAGCGCAACAATACTCAAAAGAAAAACCCGGCAGCCCTTCAGACCGCCGGGTTTATCAAAACACATAAGTCTTAATAGCGATAGTGATCTGGCTTGAAGGGCCCTTCGGCATCCATGCCCAGGTACTCTGCCTGCTTGTCATTCAGCTTGGTCAGCTTCACACCAAGCTTCTCAAGGTGCAGACGTGCCACTTTTTCATCCAGATGCTTGGGCAGGACATAGACCTTGTTCTCGTACTTGGCGTGGTTTTGCCACAGTTCGATTTGCGCCAGCACCTGGTTGGTGAATGAGGCACTCATCACAAAGCTGGGGTGGCCGGTGGCGCAGCCCAGGTTGACCAGGCGGCCTTCAGCCAGCACGATCAGGCGCTTGCCATCCGGGAAGACAACTTCGTCTACTTGCGGCTTCACATTTTCCCATTTGTAATTGCGCAAAGCCTCGATCTGAATTTCGGAATCGAAGTGGCCAATATTGCAAACGATGGCACGGTCTTTCATCTCGCGCATATGATCGATGGTGATGACATCGACGTTACCGGTGGTGGTCACGAAGATATCACCAAGGCTGGCGGCGTCTTCCATGGTCACGACCTGATAGCCTTCCATCGCCGCTTGCAGCGCGCAGATGGGGTCGATTTCGGTGACCAGCACGCGGGCACCCTGGGTGCGCAGAGATGCAGCCGAGCCCTTGCCCACGTCGCCATAACCGCAAACGACGCCAATTTTCCCGGCAATCATCACATCGGTTGCACGCTTGATGCCATCGACCAGCGATTCACGGCAGCCATAGAGGTTATCGAACTTCGATTTGGTGACCGAGTCGTTAACGTTGATGGCCGGCACCTTCAGCAGGCCTTTTTTCTGCATCTCGTACAAGCGATGCACGCCAGTGGTGGTTTCTTCGGAAAGACCTTTGACGTCCTTGAGCAGCTCAGGGTATTTCTCGTGCATGATTTGCGTGACGTCACCGCCGTCATCCAAAATCAGGTTGGGCGTCCAGTCGTCGGGGCCGCGCAGGGTCTGCTCGATGCACCACCAGAATTCTTCTTCGCTCATGCCTTTCCAGGCGAATACGGGTACGCCCACGGCCGCGACTGCGGCGGCGGCCTGGTCCTGGGTTGAGAAGATGTTGCAAGACGACCAGCGAACTTCGGCGCCCAGATCAATCAGAGTTTCGATCAGGACGGCCGTCTGGATGGTCATGTGCAGGCAGCCAACGATGCGGGCCCCTTTCAACGGGTTCTGGCCTTTGTATTCGGTGCGGAGCGCCATCAGGCCCGGCATTTCGGTTTCCGCAATGGCAATTTCCTTACGGCCCCATTCGGCAAGCGAGAGGTCTTTGACTTTAAAATCGCCGCTGGCGGCTTTGGGTTGGGCGAGTGCCATGGGGGTATGCCTTTCAAACAGAGGGATAAATCACGCCCACACCATATAGATTGGTGTCGTCAGAGACAAGGGGCGGAATCATCCAATGATTACAATATCCGGCGGCGAATTTCGGCGGGGTCGCTTTGCGCCAACACATCGGCCGCATGGACCTGGGCAGCTATCAGCGACAATTCGCGAATACGGCGTTTCACCCGGGGCACGCTGGCGGCCCCCACTGAAATCTCGCGAATGCCCAGACCAATCAGCAATTCGGTAAAGCGCGGGTCCGCCCCCATCTCCCCGCAAATACTGACGGGGATGCCAGCACGCCGCGCGGCTTCCAGCGTAAAATGAATAAGGCGCAAGACCGCCGGGTGCAGCGGGTCATAGAGATGCGCCACCATGTCATTGCCGCGATCAATAGCAATGGCGTATTGCACCAGATCATTGGTACCCAGCGCGAAAAAATCCGACACCTTGGCAAGGCTATCCGCGGAAAGGGCGGCAGCGGGTACCTCGATCATCGTGCCTACCTGCGGCAACTGGCGCGGTAGTTTGGCGCCCTCGGCGGTCAGTTCCTGCCAGGCCAATTGCAAGACCTCGCGCGCGGCGATGACTTCGGCTGCTGAGGTGACCATCGGCAAAATGATCCGCACCGGTCCCAACGCTGCGACACGCAACATCGCGCGGAATTGCGTTTTCAGCAGGTCCGGGTATTTCAACGATAAACGAATGGCGCGTAAACCCAGCGCCGGATTGGCCGCATCGCCCAGATGCCGGTCGAGCGAGGCGGTCATTTTATCACCGCCGATATCCAGCGTGCGGAAGCTCACCGGTGCCCCCTGCAGGGCGCGGACCACCTCGGCCATGGCAG
>JAIXUW010000088.1 GCA_027483355.1 Alphaproteobacteria bacterium | reverse complement strand
TATTCGGCGAATAGCAGCGGCTTTATTATTACGCGTACCGCTGTCAATAGCTATTCTGTTCGCGATACCAATCTGAATAGCTTGGGACTCGATAATTTGACTGATGTCGAATTCGTCCGTTTCAATGACCAGACGCTCGAACTGGCTAGCCTCAATCTGATAGCGAATGGCGCTGCATGGGGCAGTTCCGCCCCCATGACAGGTACCGACGGCAACGAAAGAATCGCTGGTTATGCCGGTGGCGACACCCTTTTTGGGCTTGCCGGTAATGACACGTTGGTTGGTAATTTTGGTGATGACGCTCTCTATGGAGGTGATGGCGTTGATCAGCTGTGGGGAGACGTGGATGCGGCTGGTCAGACCATTGGCGGTCATGACACTATTGAAGGCGGGTATGGCAACGATAGTATCTATGGCGGTATAGGCACCGATACCGCTGTCTATGGAGTAAATAGTACTTATTTTGTGATTACGCGTACGGGTACAAACACTTATCAAATCAATGATACGAACCTTGACAGCCTGGGTGTCGATAACTTGACGGATATCGAATACGTACAGTTTAATGACCAGACTATTGAACTTGCGGCCTTGAATTTGGCCAATGGCAGTGCCTGGGGATCAGCATCGCCCGTTACAGGTACTGCGGGGAATGACTATATAGTGGGTACCGCCGGTAGCGATACCATCAATGGCGCAGATGGTAACGACACGATCTATGGCCGTGCGGGTGACGATAGTCTCTACGGCGAAGCGGGCCAGGATCGTCTATATGGCGAAGCTGGTCATGATTTCATCATCGGCGATGAGGGCGATGATATTATTTATGGTGAAAGCAACAACCAACCTTCTGCGGCGGATGGACATGACGCCTTGCATGGCCGTGCTGGTAACGACTCCATGTATGGCGGCGGCGGTAATGACTACCTGAATGGTGAAGAAGGTAACGATATCATCTTTGGTGATACAACTACTCTCAATCATACCAATGATGGCAATGACGTCCTACGCGGTGGTGCGGGCAACGACACGTTGTTTGGCGGTGGTGGTAATGACTATCTGCTGGGAGGTGATGGCGTTGACACGCTCACAGGTCACAACGGCGCTGATATCTTTATCTTTGAAGCCGAAAATGCCTTTAACAATATAGACAGAATATGGGACTTTAATGTTAGCCAAGGCGACGTGATCGACATCAGCGATCTACTGGCGTCTTATAATCCAGCTACCGACGCGATCGAGGACTTCGTCTTGATAGAAACGGTCAGCACCACCAGTACACTCAAGATTGATCAGGATGGTACAGGCACGACCTATGGGTTTGTCCAGATCGCCACGCTCAGTAGCGTAACGGGTCTCACGGATGAAGCAGCCCTCGTGGCTAGCGGTAATCTGATGGTGGCATAGAGCGGGGCAGTCGGGGTTGGGAGAGAAGCCTTGGCGATGGCTTCTACTCACCCGGCGCCTCGCGCTGCGCGCAGTAGGCCTTCGTGGCAGCTGATCTTCCGTGGTCTGATAACGCTAAATTGCGGAAAATAGATATTGCTTTTGGTGCAGTGTAGAACGCTATCGAAAGTTAATAAAAATATCGAAGTGCTCGATCATATACAGGCCCACAATAAGAGATTAGGATGTCACTTTACTAATATTGTAAGGGGTTGATATGAGCAAACGTATATCGATATTTAATCATAAGGGCGGCGTGAGCAAAACGACTTCAGCCTACAATATAGGTTGGATGTTAGCTAAGAAGGCAAAAGTATTGCTTGTAGATGCTGATCCACAATGCAACCTATCCAATTTAATTTTGGGCGAAGATTTTGAAAAATATTATTTTGAAGATAAAACCAAATTTCAAAATATAAAAGACGGCGTAAAAAATGCTTTCGAAGCCAAGCCACATCCAATTGAGCCAGTAAATTGTTACTCGCCGCAGAGGGCCCCCTCACTTTTCCTGCTCGCGGGACACGCCAATCTTTCTGAATATGAAGGTGCCTTAGTCTTGGCCCAAACTTCAAATAATGCGTTCTCTACTTTGCAAAACCTACCAGGGGCTTTTAATGAACTATTGAGGTTGACGGAGGAAAAGTATTCTATCGACTATACGATAATCGATATGAACCCAAGTCTAAGCGCAATAAATCAAAATTTATTTATTTCGTCCCATGCGTTTGTAGTGCCCACAAACCCCGATCCATTCTCAGTCATGGCAATTGAAACTTTAAAATCAGTATTGCCCCGCTGGGTTACGTGGAGCAAAAACTCGGCCACACTTTTTTCTAATGCAGCCTATCCCCTACCAACATTAACGCCAAAGTTTGTTGGCGCCCTAATTCAACGTTTTAATATTCGTAAAGGCAAAGCCGCTAAGCCCTATCGCGATAACATAGCTGAGATAAAAAAAGGTATAACTGAAGATCTCGTTCCTACTTTGGCTAAAAATGGGATGGTTTTAGCCGCATACCCTCAATCGCTTTTGGACAATCAATACTGCTTAGATGAAATTCCAGATTTTCAGGGATTATTGCCTAAGGCTTATAACATTGGTGTTCCAGTGTTCGAGCTTTCAAATGCTGAGATAGGCGAAACAGGACCTGTACTGGCTCAAATGTCGGAAAAACGTGATTTGTTTTTACAACAATTCGATGAACTAGCAGCTACATTAGTAGCCATGTTGAAGAATGCATAATGCTCTTAGTGCCTTTGAGGCAAATATAAAGGATGTTCTGGAGATAGACGCGTTGTATGTCCATCTTCGAGACACTCTTAAGGTACCTCTTATTCTAGATGATTTATTAAGGTCTCAGATCGTTTATGCGGTGAGCGCATTTGATAAATTAATTCACGATTTAGTTAAGATTGGGATACTTGAAATATTTTCAGGTCACAGGCCTCAGACACCTAAATATTTGAATGAAAGCATATCGCTACAAGTACACGTAAATTTATTAAATGCTACATTTCCGCCCAAAGAATATATTTTTGAGCAAGAAATAGTAAGAAAACTTAAGCATTTATCTTATCAGGATCCTGATAAAGTTGCTGATGGTCTTAGCTATATTTGGAATGAAAAACATAAATGGAGTGCCATTGCTGCTGCAATGATGAGAGATGAAGATTCAACAAAAAAACAACTGCGTTTAATTGTTGATAGGAGGAATAATATCGTCCATGAGGCTGATATAGATTTACTTTCGGGGAATAAAAACTCTATTACTAAGACTGATTGTGAAGAGGTTATTTCCTTTATTCAAACCTGCGCTCGCGCAATAGTTTCCCTTGTTTCCTAAAATTATTATTAATATCAAGTTTTTAATCTAGTGGACTTTTATTAAGAATAGAGCGTGTATCGACATAGGAGATGACCTATGCACCGCCTCGCCGATAACTTTATTTCTCAGCTCTCATTAACGGAATTGCGTATTCAATGGGCTGCCGTTTGGGGCACGCAGCCACATCGCTATATTCGACGCGAGATGCTCGAGAAGAGCCTTGAATTTAAGCTGTGCCAGCATGGAGGAGAAGGCTTAACCCCGGAGCAACAAAAGCGTCTCGATAATCTTATTGCTCAATATAAGCGCAATCCGGAACACTTCGATCAGGTCAATATGTCGGCAATCAAGCCAGGCACACGACTGGTCAGAGTATGGCGAGGAAAACGCTATAATGTAATTATCCGCGCCACGGGATATGAGTTTGACGGTAGGATTTTCAAAAGCCTTTCACAAATCGCTTCCGATATTACGGGTACACGCTGGAATGGCTGGGTCTTCTTTGGTCTGAAAGAGAGGGCGGGCTGATGGCGAATATCGTGAAGAATTGCGCCATCTATACCCGCAAGTCCAGCGAAGAGGGACTTGAGCAGGATTTTAACTCTCTTGATGCACAACGTGAGGCATGTGCCGCGTACATTGCCAGTCAGAAAGCAGAAGGCTGGGCAGCAATAAAAGGGTCATATGATGATGGCGGCTTTTCTGGCGGAAACATGGAGCGTCCGGGACTGAAACGTCTCATGGAAGATATTCAGGGTGGTAAAGTCAACATCATCGTCGTTTATAAAATAGATCGTTTAACACGATCATTGATGGATTTTGCGAAGCTGGTGGAGGTTTTTGATAAATATGGAGTTACTTTCGTCAGCGTGACGCAGTCTTTCAATACCACGACTTCCATGGGGCGATTGACGTTGAATGTACTTCTATCATTCGCTCAGTTTGAGCGTGAGGTTACTGGTGAGCGCATCCGCGACAAGATTGCCGCTAGTAAGAAAAAGGGAATGTGGATGGGCGGAGCGCGGCCCATGGGATACGACATAAAAGATAAGCAGCTAGTGATAAACCCTAAAGAGGCCGCTCTGATTCGCCTTATCTTTCAGAAATATATAGAACTTGGCTGTGTTCGTAAGCTGAAAGAATATTTGGATTTTCAAAGCATTAAAACTAAAAATTGGATATCTAGAAAGGAACGTGTTCATGGAGGGGCCTCCTTTGGAAGAGGTATTCTCTATCAGATACTTAAAAATCCCATCTACGCTGGGAAGGTTCGGCATAAGGAAAAGGTTTACGACGGGCAACATAAGGAGATCGTATCTTATGATCTTTGGAAGAGCGTGCAGGATAGGCTGGCTGATGGGAGTGTCTCGGAGAAAGGGGGGAAAAAGCCGCCCGTCACTGGGAATTGGCTAAAGGGGAAATTATTCGACTGTGAGGGTAATTTTTATAGTCCTGTTTTTACTAGCAAGGGTGCGAAGCAATACCGCTATTACACGAATCAGGCACTTTTGCAGGATAGGGCCATGCCATTTGGCATTGTCAGCCGTGTTCCTGCGCAAGATATAGAGGCGCTAATTGATAATGTTCTGCAACGCCACTTGTCGGAATTGACACCTGATCAGCTAAAGCCTGATATCACCCGTGTCACAATTTGCCCGGGTAAGTTAAAAATTACTCTTTCGGATGCAGAGATAGAAGTGCCCTTCGAGCCCATACAATCTGGTCGGAGTTTTGTTCTTCCTAATAATGCGCCGATCCGTGATCCTCTGGATCTTCCGGTTCCGCAGCTCAAAGCCTTGGTTAAAGGTACCATATGGCGGGGCGAGCATTTTGCGGGAATGTCTATGCGCGATATAGCTGTGCGCGAAGGTACAGATGAGCGTCATGTGCGCCGTCTTATCACCAACAGCCTCACGATCATTTAATAACAAAAGTATAAATCGCGGATTTTGCGCCAGTTCGAACCGGACTGGCTTTTAGGTGTTCTGAGAGAACTCGGGCGTGGGGGGTGAGAAGGATGGTTTCTCAGGAGTCCGGTTTCAAACTCGAAAGCGAAGATATGCGCCAACAGCGCGCATATGTGTGAGAAATTCTCAGAACTGCCGCTTCGGGCAGAATGAATGGCGGAGGGGATGAGATTCGAACTCACGAAACCTGTTACAGTTTACTCGCTTTCCAGGCGAGCGCCTTCAACCGCTCGGCCACCCCTCCGTGAGATGTATGTAATATAGCGGAAGG
>JAIXUW010000327.1 GCA_027483355.1 Alphaproteobacteria bacterium | reverse complement strand
GTTGCGAGTTCGAGCTTGATATTGCCGGTGATATGTTCGTGAAGCCGACTGTGCTCATTGATCTGCCGAGCTGGTATCCACCCGCACAGGCGGCTGCTGCTCTCACCGAGCCCGTTACAGATGCGGCAACTGGCGCGGCATACGGATACGTGAACGGTGTCGGATACTTTCTGTTCGAGAAGATACAGATCTACCAGGACAAGTTTCTGCTGAACGAGTTCAGCGGAGATGCGCTATGGGCCTCGCGCGCCGCGCGTGGCAGTCTGAACTCCGCGTATATGGAGAACACCCTCGCAGGGTGGCACGACGGCAGTGCGACCAGTATCGGTTACAATGCCGTTCCACAGCGTCTTCGCCTGGAGCTTCCTTTTATAGGCGGCAGCCTCCGCGGATTTCCCAGCATCGCCATGCGCCGCCAGAGTTTCAAGGTGCGGCTGATGCTGCGGCGCTTGGAGGACCTCGTAGAATCGTCGGATGCGGCTGCAACGGCCGCCCCGCGTCCCTGGGATGTTCCCCTGTTTCGCATAGGCACAGAAACGTTCGCACCGCTCGCCCGCACAGCTATTGACGCTCCCACACTCCAGCTGGAAACGCGCCATATCTACACGGACGGAGAGTCGCAGCTCGCCCTCCGCAGCAAACCGCTCGAACTTCCGTTCTCGCAGCTCTACCAGAACAACTTCACCTTTGGAGCCCTCGATTATGCGCCCCTTGACCGCGGAGCGGTCGCAGCCGTGACGAAGCGCGTGGATGCGCGCCATCCTGCGAGCCGCCTGTTCTGGTTCATGCGGTCGGCGAACGACTTGCGTGCCGGCCGACGCTGGAAAGTGGAGGCCGATATCAGCGGGGCCGAATACTACAACAATATAGCGCTCTTTATCGCTGGCCGCGACCGCGAAATGCTGTTTTCTCCTTTCGTGTGGGGCGATCTCACACACCACGCAAAAGAGGAGCGCTGGCCAGGTGCTGGATTTGGGGAGATGAACTGGGACCTCGGCGACGTGCGCGGCCGTCGCCCCCCCTTTTACGAGCGACAGCCTGAAGGAACTGTGAACTTCACCACGGCCGACCGGCCCACCCTCTATACGGAGCTGCCCGCAGGCCTACCACCTGATACGGTCCTCGGGAAACCGAGCGTGGAGTTTACGGCTGTGGTGGACACCTGGGCTCTGTATGGAATCGAAGGCGACCGTGGGGCGCTCAAGTATGCGAATTAAAAATATCGTACCTTGCGAATCATGTGCCGCCCGCGCGGCGAATCAATCGGCACCGACCATGGCATCTGCATCACCGATAGTTCCACAAGACATCCATCCGTCGGCGAGCGCAGAATCCGGTTGTAGTCCTGCGGCTTCTGGCGAATCCAGCGGAAGCCGCGCTGGAGATAGTCTGCGAGCACTGCGGGCTGACGGAGCTTCCGCGTGAAGCAGATAGCATACCCGAAGACCTGTGAATAGCCTGGGCAGGGGGCCTGAAACGGGGATAGACTGTGCATGACCGTCGTTCTCCATCTGTATGAAACCGACCCCTTAGATACCGTAGTCCATAAACGACTGTGTGTTGTCGCTGTAGGATGCGCGCTGCCGCCCCAGGCGCTGACGGAAGGCGAGCCAACGGGCCGCAGGCTGTAGGCGTTTCCAGACCTGGTCATTCGCAAACTCCCAGTGCCGCCCCGTCCGCTCCAGCTCCGGAATCGCCCATGAATATAAGTCAATTATCTGATCGTAGAAGCCGCTGTCGACCACGTAGGCGGAGGCTGTTTGGCCATTCAGAATCTTAATCAAAAGGTCATCTACAGGCACCCACCCCTCCGCATAATAGGCAAGCATCAGTACATCGAACGGCTCACCGCGGCGGAAGAATTCCGTAACTGGCCCCCAGAACTCCTCTGCGGTTCCTAGCGCCTCGAAATCGTCCTCCAGAATCAGCACATTCCGCCATCCGCGCTGGCGCGCCAGCTTCAGCACCTCCAGGTGTGAATATCCGCATCCGACAATTCCAGGCTGGCGGTCAATCGCCTCAAACCGCTCGCCTGAAATACCGAGGCGCGCCAACTCAGCCTCAATCTGCTCACGCCGGTCCTTCCGTCGCTCCAGATTGATATACACAACACCTCCAAAGAAATCACGGGCTGCTGCACCCGCCACGCTGGCCATCTACTCTCTCTCGTCCGCTGGGGTTAAGACCCTTTTTCCCTTCCCTCAAAAGGAATGTCGGCACCGCCCTACTCGGCCTATGCCGAATTTGACCCCAACTACAGAGTCGGTATCGCCGCATCGGGCCCCGAGGACCCCACGCGCCGCCTCACACCCTTTGGAGGTGTCACACAGAACAATGCAGTCGCAATCAGCCGCGCGGAGGCTGTGGGAGCCCCCACATCCGCAGATATTCTGGGCGTTACCTATTCAGCCAGCATCAACGCGGAGGACAAGCGTCCCCGTGGCGACATTACAACTCTGCTCGACCTCGTCAATCGCGATATTCAGGAGAACGACCTGTTTCCCCTGAATACAGATATCACATGGGTCACGCGCGACACGGAGCGCCGCACGGTCCCCTTTTCCACTGTCCTCCAGGAGCTCCCCTATCGAGGTCCCGCCTCCTTCGGCCAGCGCATCTCTTTCGATCTTGGTGCCCTCCAGGTCGGAGACCTTCTGTTCGGAACCATTCTACAGGTGAAACTGCCCCATTGGCTCGACCCCCAGACACAGCTGCTCTATGCTGCTAACAAACTGACCTATACAGACCCCGCAACCGCCTGGGAGTGGGCGAACAGCCTCGGCTCCTCCCTGATTGCACTCGCGGAGCTAGAAATCGACGGTGTCACTATCGAACAGATTGATGGCGATTTCATCTGTGCCTTCTCCTCCCTCTTTCAAGACTACAATAGCCAGGTTCCAGTCTCCTACGACCACCTCGGCCGTCAGCCGCTGGTCCGTTTGCTCGCCGCCAGCCGCACCCCCAATCTGTTTCCTACAGAAGACGGGACACTCCACTGTCTCCTCCCGTTCGGATTTATGCGCACCCGCTATCAAGATGCGTTGCCCCTCGTGGCCATGCGCGAGGGCCTCGCCCGCATTCACATCACCTTTCGTCCTCTAGAGGAGTGTGTGCGACAGATGCGAGGGTTCCGCAGCAGTTGCGAGACAGTTCCCCTCAGCACCACAATCAGCTTTACAAACACGAATGTGTCTCCGCCAGCCCCGCGCACGGTCACAACGCCGGTCGCCCTCCAGCCCTTCCCCGTCGTTCAGCTCCTCACCTATGGAGCCATTCTGGATGGCACCCTTCGACAGCGGATGCTCCACGACCCCTTTGAAGTTCCCTTCCGCGTTGTACAGACCTTCTCCTTTGATGAGCCGATGAAATACGCCGTCGCCAAGAAATCACGCGACGATGTTATTGCCGTCCAGCTCCCGCTGGAGCCGAACCACCCTTTAGAGGAGATTGTCTGGTTTGTGCGCCGGCGGGGTGTGCGTGACAACAACAACTGGACGAATTTCACCAGCTGCCTGGACCGTGAGTGGAACGCACGGAAGGCGGCGGTACAGCCGTTGCTCCATCGGGCGGCGGTCCAAATCAACGGCGTTACAGTGTGCGAGGCGGAGGAGCAGTATTTCCGCCAACTGATTGCCGATGCGCACCGCGGCGGACAGGCTGCCTACGCAGCCTTCCTATACGGCTATCCGTTCGCCCGTCTACCAGGAGAGCATCAACCTTCCGGAACAGCGAATGCAAGTCGCATGAATTCGCTGCGCCTGACATTGGAGGTGCGTCCACCTGGAGGAGTGCTCGACCAGGCGTGGGAAGTGAAAGTGTTCTGTATTGGCATTAACTGGATGCGGTATGAGAGCGGTATCGCCAATCCGATGTTCACGGATTAATTCGCAACCCCCTATATAGAAATGGTGCTCGCTCAGCTTGCTGCTCTTGGAAATGGCGATGTACAAAAGGGTGCCGCGAAGGCGACTGCGGCGGTGACTTCTGCTATGGGCGGGCGCGCGGCTGAAGGCTATCAATCACAGAAAGCATCTGTTGAAGAAATCGCGTATGTGGTGGGGTATGTGATTGGCTTTCTTTTAGTCGCATTTGCTGCTGCAAAACTCTCATGGGACTACAATTCCTATCTAGGAAATACAGTCGGATGGAAACTCCTGTATGCGGTGCTCGCCTTCCTCTTTAGCGAATTCTATATTCCAGTCTATGCGCTATTCCTAAATCCCGTTGGCACCATGAGTGCGGGAGGCGCAAATGCGGGTGCGAATGTCGGTGGGCGGCGCAACAATGCGCGCCGCAACAACGGGGCCGTCTAATGCCCCCGCCGCCGCGTAGCCCCACGCCGCTTCGCGAAAATCTCCGCGAACTTATTGGTCGTATAGCCGTATTGAAAAAGCATGGATTCCCGCGGAATCCGCACTTTTTTATGGAGCTCGGGGTCTCGAATTCCCCGCCAATGGCGCGGATAGAAATAGCGCATCGGATAGATGTGGACATCGGGCATCTTCGGCCCCAGCTTCTTATAGACGCGTGACACATACAGCGGCCCCACACGCCGCCACGCCTGTTCCCCTGCCTCCCGCTCCGCATTGGACAGAACACCGTCCAGCAGCGCCTTGAAAAAGGGGTGGCCGGCCGCAGCTCCAATAATTCCGTTTGCCACAAGACGCCGTGCGCCCGCCAGCTCTGCTCCGAAATTATTCACCTTTTTGGTGTGCGACTTCAGAATATTCTCCCAGCCGAAGAACACCGCAGCCTTGTTCCGCTCTAGAAATGCCGCGAACTTCGCCGGCTTCATAATCACAGTATCCGCGTCGATATAGATGCCGCCATGCTTATAGAGGGCCAGCATCCGAATGATATCTGCGCGGCCGGCGAGCTCCCCTTTGAATTTCGCGTATTCGCGCCGAAGTCCAGGAATATCGTCGAACGGGAGCTCATCCACATTCGCCTCCGTCCAGAGGGTATATGTGTAGCCGTAGCGTTTGGCGAAGTCACGCACGGTGTCCATCCACTCTACAGGTTGTGGCGCGTCGCCGAGCCAGATTTGGTGTATCGTTCGTTGAATGCCGCCGCCCGTGGTGGCCATCCCCTCTTATTTATCAGCAGCGGTT
>JAIXUW010000224.1 GCA_027483355.1 Alphaproteobacteria bacterium | reverse complement strand
TCCTCGCAGCTTTTTACTCACACTCACGCCCCAGATTTTGCGGTGCCAGCCGTAGACACAATAAGTAATCATTCGTTATAATAAGATGAATTTAGCGGCGCGTGTCATTCACACCGCCACTTAGTCTGCCGTAACCGGCAATCCTAAGAAATATTGGCGCATATGTCCGCAATTGGCGGGTATGTGCGCTTTTGTATTTTGAACCGGGCTCCTGAGAAACTGCCCATCTCATGTGCCATCTCTGGATTCTCTCAGAATGCCAAAAGGCCAGTCCGGTTCAAACTGGCCAAAAACCCGCGATTTATACTTTTGTTATTAAATGATCGTGAGACTGTTTGTGATGAGGCGGCGTACGTGGCGCTCAACCTGACCATACCGCCCAGCCATGCCGCAGGCACCGAGAAAAAAATCCATGGCAAGGCGCGCACAAGATTAATATGCCCCGCACGGGAAAATCTCCATATCCCGCCACTAACCACAACTATATTGCAAACAAGAGAAATAACCGGGATGAAACTATGTGGCGTTTCTGAGAGAGCAAGAATGGCCGTATATGTGGATCCACCGCCGAAGCCGATCATAGCGTATATAAGCGCCGTCAGAAAAAAGGCTCCCGATACCATCGCCATCCCGCACATCCCTCAAGAGAAGGATTTTGTATAGCTCTACGATCCACACAGATCAAGGCTCTTTACCTCATATCTTTATGTCAGCGTCATCACGGTCGGGAAAACCCCGGCGAACAAAACGTCAGATTGCTTGCGCCGCATCGGCGACGCACATCGCTTAGAATTCTACTGTTTGGCAAAGTACCTCGAGCTGCACGCCGAGTTACCAGAATTCAACCGCAGTGATGCCCCTAAATTCAGCCGCCAGCAGCGCCCTAATTAAATCCCGCCAATCTCGACCAGCCTCGTGTTGCCCTTCTCGCCCGCCTCGTAGCGCAGGAATTGCACAAGGCTGTCGATCTGGTCGTCATTTCGGCCACCGGGGAACTGCACCAGCTCGTGGTAGAAATCCTTCAGCCAGGGCGCCTCGCGGGGCAGCCAGACCTTGCCGGCCTCGATGTGCACCGACACGGCTGCTGCACGGGTTCTTTTGTCTTTATCTGGCCTGATGGCCGTTACATAGTCCATCGTAATACCAAGATTGCGGCTCACCTCCTCGTAAAGGATAGAACCGGAGCCTGCGTCCTCAATCACAATCTCGACCAGCGGGTATTTGGCCGCATGCTCGTAAACGAGTTTTTTAAGGTCGGGATAGGCGAGCTGGACACGCAGGATGTCGAGCAAGAAATATTCGTTGTTAAAAATCATCCAGGTCGTGCAAACGCTGAAATCGCTTTTGCTGCCACCTTTGATCGCGGTATCCCAGCTCTGGACGATACGGCTGCCCCGGCGTGGAATGAGCGTCCCTTCATAGCGCTTAAACCACACGAACTTGATGATTTCGCCTTCCTCGGGGATCGGGCGCTGCAGGTATTGGGCTGAATAGCGATAACTGCCGATTTCAGCTTCGATCTTGTCCAGAACTGCACGGGGCTCGCGCGCCTCATGCAGGACCTCGCCAACCTCGCGGTGATAGGGTGCAGCATTTTCCAGCTCGATGATTTCGTCAAAGGCGGCAATGGCAGGAAGGTTCAGAATTTCCCAATCGCCTTTTTCTGTTAGATGGCCGACCAGATCGTCTTGGTGCAGGCGCTGCATCACGACGATAATGATACCCTCTTTTTTGTTATCCAGGCGGCTGTAAGCGGTGTTGAAGAACCATTCGCGGGCCGTGTCACGCTTTGTCGCGGACATGGCGTCATCTGCCTTCATAATGTCATCAACAATGACGATATCGCCGCCCCGGCCAGTCAGCGTGCCGCCGACTGAAGTCGTATAGCGAAAGCCACCTTTCGTGGTCAAAAACTCCGCTTCGCTGTTTTTCATGGAGCTCAGGCGCGTATGGGGAAAGGTCGCGCGGTACCAAGGCTCCTGCATGATCTGGCGGCACTCGCGGGCATTTTTAAGCGCAAGATCGGAGCTGTAACTTGCGCAAACAATGCGCTTCTCGGGATAAAGGCCCAGGACATAAGCGACAAAGGCCACGGACACAGAAACGGATTTCAAATAGCGCGGCGGCAGGGTAATGATCAGGCGCTTGCAATCACCACTGATGCACTTTTGCAATTTGTGCGTCATGGCGCGAATATGCCAGTTATCCTGATAGGGCGAACTCGGCTGCAAGGTATTTTGGACCTTTGCGACAAAGCTCGCGAGGTCGTAAGTCAGAGAATTATACAAAAGCGCTTTGGGATCCATTTTTTACTCCTTACCCTGCATGTACATGTAAAGATTTTTTAGGATTTCATCGTCCTCCGGGGACAAAGGCCCGGGAGCATGGACCGTTTCTTCATCAAAGCCAGTCAAACGCGCCATCAAGCCTAACAGCGCGCTTATGGCGTGTTTGTTACCGCGCAGCGCATGCACCATCAGGCTACGCAAAAGTGCGCGTTGCGCAGGTATACGGATTTCACGATCACCCTCGCGGACGGGGATGAGCCGCACCAATTCGAGCTCAAGGTCCTTTTTGAGGCTGGTGCCGCCCTTCTTGCGGCCCTTGGGATTGCCGGACTGGCCTGGTTTAAAGCGGTGCTTTTTGGGTGGCTTTTTGTAGCCGATTTTATCTTCTTCGTCATCATTCGACATGGCCGGCCTCCTGTTCGGTCTGCGCAAAGGTTTTGCCAGTTTCAGCATGCACTGCATCCTTGCTGGTCATTTTCTGCCAGCGGCGGATGGCGACATCGACATAGACCGGCTCAAGCTCGATCAGGCGCGCGTGGCGGCCCGTGCTCTCGGCCGCGAGGATGGTCGTGCCAGAGCCACCAAAAGGGTCCAGAACGATACCCGCAGGTGCCGAGCAATCGAGGATGGCATCGGCGACCAGAGCCGTCGGCTTGACCGTCGGGTGCGCCGCCAGATCATCCTCGCGGCCGGCGTGGAAGGTATTCTGGCCGGCGTATTTCCAAAGGTTGGTGCGGTAGCGGCCGTGTTTTCCGAGCTGGATGTTATTTGCATGCGAAGCGGTGCCGTTTTTGAAAACCGCGACGAACTCGTGCTGGGAGCGGTAAAGCGAGCCCATGCCGCCGTTGTCCTTGGCCCAGACGCAAATATTTTTAAGTTCGGTGTAAACCTCGCGGCCAGCGGCGATCAGCGCCTCGATATGGCGCCAGTCCATGCACACGAAATGGATGCTGCCGTCAGCTGAGTGGCTGGCCATATGGCTAAGGGCGGTGCCGAGGAAGGCCAGAAACTCGACGCGGTCCATCTCGCCGCTGGCCATGGCGAATTCAGCATGCTTGTGCTTGCCAAGGCCGCTGATGTCCTTGACGCGGACGTTGTAGGGCGGATCGGTGAAAATCATCTGCGCCTGTTCACCATCCAGCAGGCGAGCGTAATCTTCGGCCTCCAGGGCGCTGCCACACAGGATTTTGTGGTTGCCCAAAAGCCAGAGGTCGCCCGGGCGGCTGACTGGGTCCGGCTTGATCAGATCATCGAAAGGCGCATCAGCCTCTGCAGGCTCCTCGTCATTGCCGAGCAAGATGTCGATTTCCGCGACCTCGAAGCCGGTTACGGTCAGGTCCAGCACATCGGCAAATTCCTGCAGGTGCTGAAATTCGATTTTCAAGATGTCATCATCCCAGCCCGCCAGTTCAGCCAGTTTGTTATCGGCAAGGCGGTAGGCTTTGATCTGCTCCGGCATCAGGTGCGTGATTGTGATGGTCGGCACCGTTTGCAGGCCCAGTTCCTCGGCCGCAAGCACACGGCCGTGACCGGCAATGATGTAACCCTCATCGTCGAGCAGGACCGGATTCACAAAGCCAAACTGCTCGATGCTCACCGCGATCTGCTTGACCTGCTTCTTGCTGTGGGTACGGGCGTTATTCTTATAAGGTTTGAGTTCAGAGATATCCCGGTACAAGACCGGACCGATGTTTTCCATGACGGGCTCCGTTACTTGGGAGCCGGGCATAAAAAAACGCGGACTCCGGTTTAACCGAAGACCACGCTACTTCCCCGAAGGCGCGACCTGCTTATATGTCTTGTGGTAGCAACGTCCGGATCCCAGATCCGCTGTTGCCCGGAATTGATACCTGCACCGCAGGGCAAAAATCCGATAAGCAAAATCAGATTACCAAAGGCCTGTGATTTTTGCAAATGGAGAGTCTATGTCGTCAGCTTGCCTGCGGTTAAAGCCTTATGCCCTCAAGGACATCGGAAGGTTTAATACCTAATCCTTTGGCGATCTTACACAGACCAATAACCGTAATATTGCGGCTGCCGCGTTCGACATGACTGATATAAGTGCGGTGCAAGTCTGACTCGAAGGCAAGGTCTTCCTGCGACAGGCCTTTATCCTGTCGCAGCTTCTGTATCCTTGCGCCTAGTTTCTTCGAGATATCCATGCGAAAAGCGTCGCAATATCTGAGACTTATCGTCTACAGCCTAGTAGTCACAATTTGCTTGATAATGCTTCAATACCATGGCTGTATGAATGCATGAGCATATCGGCTTTAAAGACCCCGCTTCAGGCAATTCAGCGCGTTTTCATCGAAGATGAGGTATTCGGCCTGACCTTGCAGGGCACAGTGCAGCGTTCTGGCCTGTATCGCGCAGGGCTCACAGAAGGCGCCAGAAAAGCCTTTCAGTCAGGCCTTAAAACTAAGCTAACAAAATTACTGGAACACTACCGGAACGAAGTCGACGAGCAACAACACTGCGAGAATATCGAGGAACTAGCAAACCGACTATCCGCCGAATACGCGCAAGTCCTGCCAAACGGGCGCATCAAAATTGGCCACGCCCAAAAAGCGCTAAACCTTTATCTGAAATATATATGGTGTGCAGGCTGGATCCCGGAACCGCCACATTGCCCGTTTGACCGGATTGTTTTGCAATATGTGCCTGAATGCAAAAACATACTGTGGACGAAGCTCGACAGCATGGCTGATTATAATCGTATCGTAGAATGTTCAAAAATTGCTGCCTGCGGCAAGTCACTGTCGATTTGGGAGCTTGAAATCTACAATCGCTCCCAGCAGCGCGCTTAAAAAATCCCTGCAATCCGAGAAAATTTCCCTGCTAAATTTGCGGGAATTTTTCGCCGTTTGGCCTATTTAGCACTTTATTACCAAGTACTTTTGTTATTCTCGCCCACGCTCATAGCCGCCAAAATAGCGGAAATTCCCTGCTATTTCCCTGTTAAGCAGGGAATTGTGCGCAAGAGCTTTTATCGGTAGACTACACACACCGCCATTACATTCCCACCGAACCTCATCTACCGAGGTCGTCTTGCCGAAAAGGCGGCGTTTTGGCGGGGAATAGCGAGATAATGGCGCCATGTCGTTATCTCTCTTGCGTCCGCACAGGGCGCGTTTCCGGCCTTTACGGGCATTCATCTCTCTTTGAAAATTTAGGCAGTTCCTCTTCGGGGAATCAGAATCCGTAAAGGCGTTCTTGCGCATCCCACGATACGGGGATATCGGACATTAATCTGGACAATGTCAGTGTGCGGGGCTGAGCGCCCTCAAGAATAGCTTCCTTGATTCGAGGTGATAGGTAACTGTTGAAGCTTCTGTAGGCGTAATAAGGCCTTCCCCCATGGCCTGAATAACCCCAGCCAAAGCCTGTGCTGTATCTTCAATGCCCTTAACCTCAGGTATATCAAGCCGGACAG
>JAIXUW010000001.1 GCA_027483355.1 Alphaproteobacteria bacterium | reverse complement strand
AGCATTAAATTCCACAACTTTCTGCCCCGCTGCCGCGAAAATCCGATGTGCCAGCGTCGTTTTTCCAATGCCAGGTGGGCCCAGCAGAAGGGCTGCGGGCTGTTTGCGTGTTTGAATCCATTCGGCAAGGGATGCCTCAATTGTCGGATGGAGACAGACTGTATCCTGCTTCGGCATCACTATACCTCCTATATAGGCGTGGGTTGCCGCGCTTTAAGAGGATGGGGGGAGGGGTGGTTCATTTCCAACACAAACGGACCCATCGTAGACTCCTTCCCAACTGACACGCTGACGCGCACACTCTGCACAAAGTGCATCGACGCGCGCCTTTCCAGATTTATCGGCGGAGAGATTGAAGACATAATCTTGCGAGGTCTGAGTTGGACCTGTCCACTTACGAATACCACCTTTATAGATACCAATTGTATCAACACATACCTTCTTCCCTCCAACTTCAGCAAGTGTAAGGAAATCCGGGCAATAGTTGATGGCGGGTGGCCAGGAGCTCACGGACCCTTTTGTTTTGCCGGAGGCGAACCAGCGTAGACCGAAAAACACCATTGCGCCGATTGCACCGATGAAAAAGAGTGCAGCGGTGATCTCCTGTCCGCCGGCATAGAAGCGGTAGGCACCACCACTGACAAGGATAACGGCCAAGAAAATGAACAAGATGAACTTGTAGTCCATACTTCTCTCTACCGGTGGCTGCCAAATCAATCGCACCAGCTATCGCTGGTATGATTGATCTGTTGTGAGTTCGAATAGATTTGCAGACTGCCGAGCCGCCTGCCGAAGCACAGGGCCAGCCTAAGCACTCGCGAACACGAGTGCTTACCGGCCGAAGTGCGCCACCCTCGTGGGCGTGCCGCCGCCCTCGAAGCCCAGCTCGATGTAGCCCGTGTAGTAGTCAGTGCCGTTGCCACTGCCACCGCCCGCATCACCACCCACGCCGAACGTGCTCGCTGTGCCAGGCACCGCCGACTGGGCTACCACCAGCTGCACCTTGCGAAACGTGCGACCTGAAGATAGATACGTTCTACCCATATCCTTCAGCAGGGCACCCGCCGCGGCGACCAGCGTAGAGATAGGGCCCTTGCCGGCCGCGGGCGCGGCCGCCCACGCCAGCGTAGAAGGCGCCTGGGACACAGGGTTGATAGCATAGATACCCGCACGGCAATCACCCACAGTGATGTAGTAGCCAATGTCGCCGTGGTTCTGCTTGGTAGCACCGTTGAACAGAGACGTCATTCGTATATCCCGGTGTTAGAAAAGAATTCAGCAGCCCCCCCGCCGCCGGATGCCGGATGCCGGTAGCTGCCGGCAGCGAGGCCAACGCCAAATGCCCCATCCGGATAGGAATGAGCGCCAACCAGCCCCTGCCGGATTTTGTCCTGCCCAACACGCGCAGCGCCCCTGCCGGACAAAACGGACGCGTTGCCTTCAGCGACTCCGATTTTAGCGACCGGAACGCGGGACTGCCCGGATTTGGCTTTCAACAGTCAACCGAATCCGACTATCAAGCCGATATGCTCCGGGGAAACTGGGAGTCCACCCCCCTCAGCCAGTCGTTCTTTTCTTCTGCAAATATGGAACGTCTACAATCACTTATTCGGAAGGGAGTCTATGACCGGAGCCAGCCGAAGGGCTACGTAATTGACAATCAGTCCGCAGATGAACTCAAAATCATCATGCGTGCCATTTATTATCAGTATGCCCGGAATCTGCCGAAGGATATTGCCGGTCAGGTGGCAGATCTAAACCAAAAAGTCGTAGACTGGTCTGTGCCCCACATTCTATCTGCGGTGGACCATTACTACTACTACCTCAATGACATCAGCCACATGCCGGTGCCTCTTTCTCATCCAAAGAGTCTCAGCAGTGCCGGAACAAAATCCCTGCCGCTGGGGCCGTTCATGTAAATTGTCTACTACACTCCGCGGCAGACCACCCATACTGTTTCCCCGCAGCCGGTGTAGGATGTTATTCGGATATCATCAAGTGGATGGACGCGGTCGCCCAACGGAGGACCGCGTTCTTATCACTCAACTTCTCCCCTCGCTCCACATGTTCGCAGTCTTCGATGGACATTCCGGATCCGGAGCCGTGCGACTCACTATGGAGCTATTACCAAAACGTTTGGAGGCCGCCCTCAAGATGCGCTCGCTCACTTCGCCCAGTGACCTGGTCCACGTGCTCCGCACAGCCTTTTTGGAGCACGACAAGGAGTTGGCGCGTCAGATGTCACGCACGCGCGACTCCGGAACAACCGCCTCCGTAGTGCTAGTGACTGACACTCACTGTATCGTCTGCTTCATTGGCGATTCACCAATCTGTATGTTTGACCCAGCCTCCGGACTCATTCTGAAGGAGGCGGGGAAGCACGAGCCCACCCTGGCGACAGAAACGGAACGTATCCGTCAGGCCGGAGGAACCGTGGAGGTAGACGAATACGGAACCCCCCGTGTGAATGGAAGTCTGATGGTCAGCCGCGCCTTCGGAGATTTCAGCCTCAAGTTTGACACGGACCAGCCCATTCCGGAATCCGCAGATTGGTCGAAGTTCGCTGTCACCGCCGAGCCGGAAGTTGTCGTCTGGGAGCGCCCGGAGCAGGGTGTTCTCGCAATTATGTCGGATGGTATGGTGGAAACAGATACTAGCGCCCTGAAGCCGCTGAGCCTTGTAGCCAAGGAGCTACAGATGGCCATAAAGTCAACGGAGCTTAATCTTCCGCGCGCAGCGGAGGCTGCCACAACCGCTCATGTGGCCGCAGCCACACGCGGCCGCCGCCCCAACACCTATGATGGTGATGACCTTTCTCTTATCCTCGTTGATATCGGCCGTCGCGCGGCTAACACGACTCCGACTGCCGGTGGTGGCTCCGCACTGGTCAATACCATCCAGACTCTGTTGAGCAAACCAAAGACACGCCGCGCCCGCGGTGGCCGACGGAATAAGACTGGAAAGAAGAATCGCCTTATCAAGATTGTCACCCTGTGACGGAAGTGCTATGCCCGCGGGCGGGGGCTTAAAAATTGTGCGCCGACCCGCCCGGACCCGGACCCCTACGAAGATGACAACCCCAAAGCCGTTTCTGGTGAGCGTCGAGGGCAATATCGGCTCTGGAAAGAGCACGCTACTACGGGAGCTGCGAAAGAGGAATCCGACGTGGCACTTTATCGACGAGCCAGTCGAGTCCTGGATGTCGATGATTAACCGTCGCGGTGAGTCGCTCCTTGAGCTCTTCTACAAGGATAAGCGGCGTTGGGCATTCACGTTCCAGCAGACGGCTTTCCTGACTCGTCTCCTGGCGACGAAGAATGCCATTGCGGCCTGGCGCGCGGCCGGCTGCCCTGGCTCGCCCGTATTCATCATGGAGCGCTGTGTGCAAACGGATGCGCACGTGTTCGCCAAGATGCTCGCCGCAGAGGGCGATATGGATGACCTTGAGTTTGGCCTCTATGCGCGCTGGTTCGACGCCTTCGTCACTGCGGACGTGTCACCGAATGCCTATATCCTTGTCGATACGCCAGTGACGGTGTGTCACGAGCGCATTGCGCGGCGGGCGCGGGCTGGCGAGGGTGGTGACGCAATTCCTATTGAGTATCTCGACCGCCTCGACTCTGCGCACTTTGCCTGGCTGCTACCGGCTGAGCGCGGCCCTAGCGCGACTGTTATCCGCTACGACAACTCATCTAAAGACTTGACACCTTTGGAGAATGTGGAGGAGGACGTGAAGGAGATGTGTCGCCTCGCACAGTAATATGCCCCTGGTCCCTGGCCGCCGAAGCGGCCGCTTAGTTGCTTAGCTCAGTTGGTTAGAGCGACAGCTTTACACGCTGTAGGTCGTGGGTTCGATTCCCACAGCAACTACCATTCCGCTCTAGTAGCTCAGTTGGTTAGAGCGTGGTGCTTATAGCTATGGCTATGCCAAATGCACCGAATGAAACGCCAAGGTCGCGGGTTCGATCCCCGCCTAGAGCATT
>JAIXUW010000225.1 GCA_027483355.1 Alphaproteobacteria bacterium | reverse complement strand
GCAAACCTTCGACGGGCCAACCAAGGACCGCGAAACATGCAACACGAATCATTCTGGCACGTTCTCATCGTGCAATCCGGGCAAGAGACCAAAGCGCGCGACAATCTCGTTGAATGGGGTCGCTGCGAAACCTATCTTCCAATGCGACGTTTCTGGAAGCGCGAGACCCGTGGCACTAAACGTGTCCGCATTGCCTCAGAGGCGGCGCTGTACGCGGGTTATTTGTTTTTCCGGTGTGATCTATCGGAAATCGGTGCGAGCCTTGTCACGGCCAAGTCTGGTGGCAAAGCGGTGCTTATGATCGACGGCACCCCAGCGCAGATTCCAAACGGCCTCGTTCTAGCCATGCGCAAATCCGAGGAGCTGGGCAAATGGGATGACACCATTGCAGAGGCCGAACGGTTCAAGAGTTTGATTGGCAGCCAGATCACGATTAAGGACGGCGTGTTGGCTGGGTTCTTGGCGACTATCACGGCACCGTGTGGACAAGATCGGGTTTATGCTGAGACATTAGGGCCGAGGCCGATTAAGACGGTTTTGGATGTTAGCGAGTTGGTGGGAGTTTAGGCGATGGTTTCCGATAAAGATTTGATCGACTTCCTAGAAAACGCACCAAAAGGGCCTTGGAAGTTTGGTAACTGGTACAGTCTTGCGGACGACCATCAATTTCTAGAATCGCCTGACGGTAATGTTTTTCAGGTTGAGGTCGAGGAATCATACGGTTCTTGCTTGGCAAAAATCGTAGGCCTATCGCCAGAGGTTCAGAAGTTTATTGAATTGTTGCCGGAAATTGTCCAAGAGCTGCAGGAGTTGCGCCAAACAGTTCGCGAATTAAGTGGCGAGTGATTGCCGCTTGACACCCCCAAGCAAATCATCTAACCGCGAATCAGGACGAGAGATGCAGTGCGCCATGTGTCGCCACGCTCCCCTGCTCACCCATTCAAGTGAGCCCATGTGCTACGCTATGCCTAAACATCGCTGGTCAACCAAGTCACGACATGAGACAGGTTATGGTTCCAATTGGGATCGTATCCGCAAGGTCGCTCTAAATCGTGACAATCACTTATGCCAATCGTGTTTGCGTCGAGGTCGTGTGACATCGGCCAATCAGGTCGATCACATCAAGCCTAAATCCCGAGGCGGCACTGATGATCTCGACAATCTGCGGGCCCTTTGCAAGCCATGCCATGATGAGAAAACCAAGACAGAAAGCCGACCAAGCCAGCGCCTTCAACGTGATGACGGGTGGCGGGCATGAAAAGTCTGAGACCTTTTGCTTCGGGAGCGGTGAAGCTCTTGCAAAATCACTGAGAGCAGTTTTGAGCGGGGGTAGGTGTGAGCAAGGTCGCAATTCGCCAGCCACGTTATGCCCAAATCTTTGCCGATGATCCTGAAATGTGCGCGGTTGCTACTGAGAAGTGGCGCGAAGTCGTTGAGCATTTAAAGGCTAATGACTGGGTTACGGCTGGTCGCTTGTCGGTCGCTGACAGATACGCTCGGGCTTATGCCGAATACGAAAAACACTATCCGCAAGCTGTCGCGGAAGGCCCAGTTAAGGTCGGGCCTAATGGTGGCGACCTGTTTAACTTCCTTTGGTCGGTGGTTGAAAAGCTTAATGAACGCCTCGCCAAGCTAGAGGCAAAACTCAAGATTGATCCTGATGGCGAGGCGACGGTTACGACCGCACGCGGGCCAAAGACTAAGGCCGATGACTACCTCGAAGATTGACCGCACCACAGATTACGCACGGCGAGTGGTGGATGGAAAGATTGTCGCGGGTGAGTTCGTTAGGCTGGCGTGCCAGAGACACTTGCGCGACCTCAGGGAAGGCCCAAAGCGCGGGCTGAGATGGGACGTGATTGAGGCAGATCGGGCGATTGATTTCTTTCCGTCTGTCCTGTCGATCACAGAAGGCGCAAAGGTTGGTCTGCCGTTTGAATTGTTGCCCTGGCACTTGTTTGTGGTGGGCTCGATTTACGGGTGGAAAGACAAGAACGGGCTGCGTCGGTTTCGCTCTGTGTGGCTAGAGACCGGCAAGGGGCAGGCTAAGTCGCCGCTTATGGGCGGACTTGGCCTCTATGAAATTCTGGGCCGCAAGAAGCAGCGGGCCGAGGTCTATGCGATTGGTGAAGACCGTAAGACTTCGAACGTGCTTTTCAGGGACGCGGCGGCTATGTGTCGTGCGCCTATTCCGGGAAAGGGTGAGGAAACTCTAGTCGGCTCGGGCAAGGTCATCGTGCGCGGCTTTGGTGACAACGCTTGGAAGATTGAACATCCTAAGAGCCAGTCCAAGTTTGAGCCTTTGGCGAACAGTGACGCGGTTTCAGGGCCTAAGCCGGTGCTGGTTTTGGCTGACGAAATCCACGAAATGAAGACCGGCAAGGCCATTGAGATTTGGCGCGCTGCTATCAACAAGATGAGCGGCGACCCGATGATGGTTTTGGGCACGAACACGCCCTCGGTCGATCAGCAAGTTGGGTCTGGCTATAGCGAATATTTCCAGAAGGTGATGCGTGGTGAATACACCGACGACACAGCTTTCGCCTATATCGCCCGGGTCGATAAAGACGACGATCCATTTAACGATGAAAGCTGCTGGATTAAGTCACTGCCTGCTCTGGGCATCACTTATCCAGTCGAGAATATCCGCAAGGCGGTAGACACCTCGCGCAACATGATTTCAACGGCGCTGACGACTAAGCGCCTATACTTCGGGATTCCTGTCGGGACCGCGGGCTTCTGGATCGCAGAAGATGCGTGGACCAAGATTCAGGGCCATGTAGACGAAAACGAAATGCTCGGGCGGCGGCTGCATCTGTCCTTGGATTTGTCTCAGAAGAACGACCTCACCGCGCTGTCTGGCTGCTGGGAGGGTGAGAGGCTAAACGTCAAGACTTGGTACTGGACCTGCTCCGAGCGGCTGGCCGATAGGTCGACCAAGGACAAGATACCATATCGGGAATTGGCTGAGGGTGGTTTTATCACGATCACCGACAGCCCGATTATCGACTATAGCTTTGTGGCTGAGCAGGTTCGTTCGCTATGTGTGGCCCATGACGTGGTGCAGCTCTGCGTTGACCCCTCGTTTATTGGTGACTTCATCAAGGCTTGTAACGACATTGGCTTTGATGTGTGGCGCTATGAGGGGCCAGATAAGCCTGAAGGCGTAGGGCTTAAGATCATAAGCCACGCGCAAGGCTTGCGGGTTCTGTTCGAGGGCAAGCAGCTTTGTATGCCGGTCTCTATTCGGCACCTTGAAGACCACATTCTTAAAGATACGATCACTGTTGACGCAAGCCGCATGACGGACATTTGCGCCTCGAACACGGTCATCCAGGCCGACGCCCAAAAGAACAAGATGTTCGAGAAAAACAAATCTCGCGGAAGGATTGACGGCATGGTTACGATTGCAATGGCCGTTGGCTCTGCGACGTCAGAGATTGAGGCGCGAGGCCCCTCCGTTTATGAAACCAGCGGGCTTTTGATGGTCTGATGGGAATTCTCGAACGTTTGGGGATGAAGCCCAAAACATCAAGTCATTTGCTAGAGGTAAACGCGGCGGGCCAGTCGTTTAATGGCCTGAATGATCCTGCGTTTTATGAGTATGTTCGTAACGGCCTTGTGACCGGCACAGTTTCTGCGTCTGATGCGCTGAAAAACACGGCTGTTTTGCGGTCGGTTTCGCTAATTTCTGGTGTGATTGGTCGCATCCCCTCGCCGATTAAGCAGGTGAGTGCGGACGGTCGGATCATCGAAGCGGTGAATAATCCGCTGTATCGTGTTTTCATGCACCGACCCAACGCATGGCAGGACGCAAACCAGTTTAAGAAGCTGATGCAATTGTGGCTTCTGGTGCATGGAAACGCTTATGCTCAGGTGGTGCGGGTTGGCGAGCGCGTCGTTGCGCTAAATCCGATCCACCCTAATAAGGTCGTGGTTTCACAGAACAACGATTTCAGCCTCAAGTATCGGGTCACGCTGCCGGGTGGCAGTTATCGGGAATACACCTCGCGCGATATTTTGCACCTGCGCGGTGATTCAGAGGACGGTATCTCTGGTGTATCGCCTGTCAAATTGGCGGCAGACGTCATTAACTCGAAGGTCGAGGCGGCAAAGGCTGCCAATCGTGTGTTTACTCAAGGCATGATGGTCGGCGGCAATCTAGCGCACCCGAACAAGTTATCGCCAGAAGCGCGCGCAAACCTGATCGCCAGCATGGAGCGCCGTCATTCGGGCTCTGAGAACGCTGGCAAATGGATCGTGACCGAAGAAGGCATGGTTGCGAAGCCGTTTGCTTCAACAGCGGTCGATGCTCAATTGGTCGAGTTCCAAGCGTCTTTGGTTGAGGAAATTGGCCGCGTGTTTGGCGTCCCTCGTCCGCTATTGGGCGTGGATGACACAAGCTGGGGCTCGGGTATCGAGCAGTTAGCTATCCTGTTTGTGCGTTTTAGCTTGGCACCGTGGTTCGATGTTTGGGAGCAGGCCGTCAAGGTGGCGCTTATTCCAGAGCGCGACTGGGGCAGCGTGATGCTCGACTTTGACGAGCGCGAGCTCCTGCGCGGTACGATTAAAGAACAATTTGAAGCCTATGCCAAAGCGGCAGGCTCTGGCGGTCATCATCCTTGGATGGAGCCAAACGAAATTCGGCGCGAACAAAACTTGGGCGATCATCCGGACGGCTTTGGCCTCGTTCCGGCTGGGCAGGCCGCGCCAGTATCACAAGGGGCGACACTATGAGCAAAATCGAATTGCATAGGCCGCAAGCCTTAGCGAAACCTGATGCGTTGAATTGGGATGCGCCAAGCGAAGCGCTTGCCCGCTGGTCTGAAACTGGCGTTTATGCGGCGAGCGAAGATCCAAACACAATCTCGATTTTTGACTTTATTGGATCTGATCCATGGACGGGCGGCGGGTTTAACGCCAAGCGCCTTGCCGGTGCCTTGCGCGCCATCGGAAACAAGGACGTCACGGTCGCAATTAACTCCCCAGGCGGCGATATGTTTGAGGGTTTGGCCATGTATAACATGCTGGCCGACCATCCGGGCGCTGTCACGGTCAAGGTTATGGGTGTCGCGGCGTCAGCTGCCTCGATCATCGCTATGGCTGGCGATGAAATTCAGATGGGCCTTGGTTCGTTCCTGATGATTCACAACGCATGGGGCGCGGTGATCGGCAATCAGAACGACATGCGCGAGGCTGCAGACACGTTTGCCCAGTTCGATAGCGCGATGGCCGACATTTACGAGCATCGCACGGGCATGGACAAAAAGAAAATTGCCAAAATGATGGACGCTGAGACCTTTATGACGGCCAAGGATGCGGTCGAAATGGGCTTTGCGACGTCCACATTTGAAGCCCCTGAGAAATCCGGCGACACCAAGGCAAGCGCTGAAATGCACGCGCGCCGTCGCCTAGAAGCAACACTCGCGCAAACTGGCATGCCTCGTTCCGAGAGGCGCAAGCTAATTCGTGAGGCGGTCGGTACGCACGACGCTGCCGAAACTGACAAGCCGAGCGCTGTCATCGAACCGGCACTAGCCGCGAACCTCCTATCCCTTTTCAAGTCGTAAAGGACTGATGAAATGAAACATGACGTAAAAAGCTTCCGTGGCATTGCCTCGGTAAAGGCAGACGCCTCCAATCCAAACGCCATCTTGGCACAACTCACCAAGGCCTTCGAAGATTTCAAGGCAGAAAACGACGCACGCCTCAAGGGCAAGGCTGACGTAGTGACCGACGAGAAGGTTGATCGTATCAACGCCTCGGTCGGTGACTTGCAGGCCGCTATTGACGAGCAAGCCAAGAAGCTGGCCGCGTTCGAATTGAACGGCACTGGCGCTGGCAAAGGCCGCGTCGTTGACGCTGAATACACCGGCGACTTCAAGAAGTTCATGAAGACCGGCGACGTCAGCGCAGCTTTGACCAAGGGCGTCCCTGCAGATGGTGGCTTTACCGCCCCGACTGAGTGGGACCGCACGATCACTGACAAGCTGGTGATTGTGTCGCCAATGCGTCAAATGTGTTCGGTTCAATCGATCAGCGTGAACGCTTTCTCCAAGCTGTTCAACAACAAAGGCACCGTCTCGGGCTGGGTTGGTGAAACTGCCGCACGCACTGAGACCAACACCCCAACCTTGGGCAGCGTGACCTACACGACTGGCGAGCTTTATGCCAACCCATCGGCAACTCAAGGGATGCTGGACGACTCTGAGGTTGACTTGGAGGCTTGGTTGGCCGGCGAAGTTGAGCAAGAGTTTGCTTTGCAAGAAGGCATTGCGTTTGTGTCTGGCACGGGTGCAAACGGTCGTCCAAACGGCATTTTGACCTATGTGACTGGCGGCACAAACGCTGCGGCTCACCCATATGGTGCGATCACTCTCACCAACTCGGGCGCAGCCACTGGCTTGACCGCTGACGGGATTGTGAATCTTGTTCACGCTTTGCCATCGGCGTTCACCCAAAACGCATCGTTCGCAATGAACCGCGACACCACGCGCGCCGCTCGCCTCTTGAAGGACACCACAGGCCAATACTTGTGGCAGCCTTCCTATCAGGCTGGCACGCCTGCCACCTTGGCTGGTTATTCCGTCAACGAAGTTGCTGCGATGCCAAACTTGGCTGCGGCTTCCCGTTCGGTTCTGTTCGGCGACTTCAAGCGCTCTTACCTGATCATTGATCGGGTCGGCGTTCGCTTGCTGCGCGACCCATTCACCAGCAAGCCTTACGTGATGTTCTACACCACGAAGCGCGTCGGTGGCGGTCTGCTGAATCCAGAGTCGATGAAGGCTTTGAACACCGCAGTTTAAGCTGAAACGGATCGGGCGGGGCTTAATCGCCTCGCCCATACCTTTAAGGGCCTCACATGTTTAGACCTGTCCTAGTAACTGCGCCATCGCTTACTATGGTCTCACTTGCGGAGGCTAAGGCTCATTGTCGCGTGGATTTTGCCGATGATGACGCCTTAATTACTTCTCTAATCCAGACCGCGACGTCTTATTTTGATGGCTACAGCGGCGTGCTTGGTCGCGCGCTATTGCCTCAGACATGGCGGCAGGATTTCGACGGTTTCTATGACGTGATGCGCCTGCCAGTTGGGCCGGTTCAGTCCGTCACAAGCGTGATTTATCAAGACGTTTCGGGGGTCGATCAAACCCTTAACGCCTCGCAATATGTGCTTTTGACCGACGAGATTGGCGCTTATATCCAATTGGCAGCCGATCAGTCTTGGCCGAACACTGGCACGCGCGCCGATGCGGTGCGGGTCACTTATTCGGCGGGTTCGTCCACGGTTATCCCAGCCATTCGCATGGCGGCTTTGCTCTTGATTGGTCACTGGTACGCCAATCGCGAGGCTGGTGTGGCTGGTTCAATGTCTGATTTGCCCATGGGTGTCGATGCGCTGATTGCGCCGCACCGCGCGCACCTTCTTTAAACCTTCCACTAGAGGCCATAAAATGACCGTACAAGCGCACGACAACATCACTCGGCCATTAGTGTCCAATAACGGCGACGGCACTCACACGCCTTTGGTTGTGTCGCAGAACACTACGCAAGAGTTGCGTGACGCGGGCGAGTTCTACCCGAACCCCGAGTTTTGGACAGAAGTGTCGAAAGGTAGTGACGATTTTATCGTAGCGCGCGGTAACACGGGCGGCGCGGGCTGGATTGAAATCAGCAAATCGCCATTCACCGTAGATGACGAGACGTTGCTTCGCATCGCGAGACCTGTCCAGATGCCTACGCGCATTTCGCTGTTGACGTCGATGACCCATCGCAACGCGGGTCAGCAAATCGCCTCGTTTGAAATGATTTCAGACGATGAACTGGCGGGCCTTGAGCCTGTCGCGGAACCAGTCCCCATTGCAATTCTTGATGCAAGCCAGACCGCAACCACGATTACGGTCAACTTTGCTTCTGCTCCGGCGCAGCCTTTGCGCATCGGTCAAGTGGTTAGCGTCTATGGTTTTGTTGATACTCGCCTGAACGTTAATTCGGCTACCGTGGCTTCCGTTGTCAGCCCAACCCAAATCACTTTGGTTGGCAATGATTACGCTTTTACCTCGACCACTATTACGACCACTCTTGGAAACGGCGCAGCCTTTATTGAGCGCTACGATCTGATTGGTCGCGCGCGCAACGGTATTGCGATGGTGCAAGGTAACACCCTCGCCACTCAACGCAGGTTTTATGCGCGCTCGCAAGGCGGTTTAATGCGCCCATCCGGTGCGCTAAATGCCGGGCATAACATAAACACCGGCACTGACGTAGCGACCGCTGCGGCTACCGGATACGACACGATTGCATGGCTTCCACCGCTAGAAACCGTTATCGACGTTTCGCGTAAAGGTGTCTTCTTCGCGGATCGCGTTCCAGATGGAAACGGCGGTCTCGCTCCACGTCATCGCTTCACTCAGGTTATTCCCAACACTGTTCGCACCTACTGGATGCAGTTCCGCGTTCGTGCGGTTCCGAGCATGTCGCGTCCTATCGCTCGTATTGTTTCGGTTGCCAAAACCGGCACGACCACCGCCACGGTCATCACTGCCGAACCGCACGGCTTGATCACCGGTCAGTACGTTGGCGGCTACGGCGTTCGAGATTTCAATAACTTCCCTAACCTGACGACGGGCGCGACATGTACCGTCGTTGACGCTAACACCTTTACGGTGGTATGGGGTGGCGCGGTTACTGCCACCTCTTACGGCGGCTATATCTTCCGCCAACAAGGCCAGCAGCCCGTCGGCGGGGCTATCGCTCAAGTCGCGCAGACAGTTGCACGCACTAACAATATTGTTACGCTTGTAGGTAGTTCCGCTTGGGCTGCACCAACAGTCGTTGGTAACATTGTCGAACTGTATGGCGTGCGTGATGCTGTAACAGGTGCTAATCTCGGGGTAGATGGTTCTTACGAAGTCATCAACTTGGCGACCACAACGCTTACCTTGCGGCCTGTCACTGATGGAGACGGCGTTGTCCATGCTCCAATCGGCACGGATATTGTGACGACTAACTGCGGCGGCGGTGTCGTCCAGCGTTTGGGCTATCGCATCCACTCTGCTCAAGCTGTAGAGTTTGAACCTCTGATGACTGAACCGGCCTCGGCAGGTAATCCTGACGTAGGTGAATCGGCAGGGACGCAAAACGTAGCTGTTACCAACATCCCTGCGGTATCGCTGACATCTACGACCATTTCAGGCGGTCAAGCAGCGCACGACGCCGCAATCGCAGGAAACCCGATGCGCATTGGTGCGCGGGCGGCTACGTCGAACTACACGGGCGTATCGTCAGGTGACACGGCTGATTTGATCTCCACGCTGTTTGGTGTTCAAATCACAAAACCGTACTCCATCCCTGAAGCAGAATGGGCAACCACGCTTGCGCTTACGGCTATTACCGACGTAGCGGTGCAAACTGCTGCTGGCGCTGGCCTCAAGCGGCACGTAACATGGTTTCAGGCTACTAACACAGGTGCGTCGGCTGTTGATGTGCTGTTGCGCGACGGCACGACCACGCGCTTGCAGGTCACTATTCCTGCGGGTCAATCGGAGCAGTTCCCCCTTCCCACAGGTATTCCATTGACCGCTAACACCGCACTGAACGTTCAACTTTCGGCGGCTGGCACAGTCCGCTTTAACGCCCTTGGTTACACGGCAGCATAAGGATAAAGACATGCCCGCTCCCACCTCGACTTGCACGATTGAAAGCGCTTCCCATGAAGACGGCATCTGGTATCTGCGAACTAGCGTTGTTACTAAAAATGCGAAAGGCGAAGTTATCGCTGATCGTTCGGGAACTAATCAAATCGAAGGCCCCGCCAACATGACAGACGCGGCCCTGAAGGCTGCTGTCTTGGCGCTCTACAGCTAAATTATGATCTCTGGCCCCCGTGATCGCCGCATTACAATTCAGCAGCGGCAAGTCACACTTGATAGTTTTGGCGGCTCGGTCGTCACTTGGAATAACCTTGGCACGCGCTGGGCTGCATCCAAGCCAGTTAAAGACGGCGAACGGTTCGGCAATGCTGAAGCAATCGCCACGATCACGCATAGGTTCCAGATTCTCTGGGATATGAACATGTGGGATCAGTTAGACCCAAAGTGCCGCATCACTTTCGACGGTCGCACCTATGACGTGGTGGCAGTGAAGGAAATCGGACGGCGCGAGGGTATCGAAATCAGCGCGACGGCTCGGGCTGAAAATGGCTAGAAATTTCGGGGCAGATATATGATTGGCGTCAAGGTCGAAACACCAAAAGCAGGACCGGGAACGGGCGCTGGCGTCAGGGGTCTCGGCACAAAGATCACCACGGCTGACGGGCATCAGATCAAGGGTGTTCGAGAAATCAACATCAATATCGCGGTAGATGATTATGTCCGCGTAACTGCTGAAATCGCGGCGCACACAATTGAGGCTCACGGCGAATTGGACCTGATTGTGGCGCATCCTGTCACTGGCGATCTAACTTCCGTCAAGCAAATCACCTTTGCAGACGGCTCGGTCTGGCCTCCCGTTGGCTAGTTTCAAGGTCACAGGCCTGCGCGAATTAGAGCGGGCCTTGGCTGAATTGCCAAAAGCGACGGCCAAGAACACGTTGAAACGGACGTTAAAACTAGCCGCGCAACCTATCGCGGACGAGGCGCAAAGGCTGGCACCGCGGGACACTGGCGGACTGGCTGAGGGCATCATGGTTACGACCAAGAAGCCTAAGAAGCACAAGCCAAAATCAGGGCGCGCGTTCGCTGAAATCTATGTCGGGCCAAAAGCGAAATCACGAAACGCGGTGCCGCAGGAATTTGGCACTAGCAAATCAGTGGCCCAGCCATTCATGCGCCCAGCTTGGGATTCCAAGCAAAACGAGGCGCTTGAAATCATCAAATCAGAGCTGGGCAACCAGATCACGAAGGCGGCTGAAAGGCTGGCAAGGAAGGCCGCACGCAAGGCAGCCAAGGGGGCGTGATGGAAGAAGCATTGCGAGCCTTCTTGCTGGCGCAGAGTGGCGTTTCTAGCCTGATTACAGACCGCGCCTATTGGAACATGCGCCCACAAGCCGCAAGCCTTCCTGCGCTGGTTCTACAGGTTATAGACCGCACGCCAGCTTATGCGATGGACGGCAATTCGGCACTCGCTGAGACCCGCGTGCAGGCTGATTGCTACGGCCTTACTTATTCGCAAGCCAAGACACTGGCGCGGGCAGTTCGCACGCCACTCGACGGCAAGCGGTTCACACAAAGTTCAATCCGGTTCGAGGCATTCCGCCTGGACGAACGAGACCTGTCCGAAGCGGGCACGACTGAGGCCGAGCGAGTCCATCGCATCAGCCTTGACTTTCAAATCTGGCATCAGGAGTAAATAAAATGGCGGCTAAGATTGGCTTAGGCACTACAGTAGGCTATGAAACCACACCGGCTTCTGGCACCTACACGACCGTTGGCGAGGTAATTGAATTTTCGCCTCCTTCATCGTCGATGGACACGGTGGACGCGACCGACTTTTCCCATGTAGACGGTCATCGCCGCTTTATTGCTGGCCTGATCGATGCGGGTGAGGTGAGTTTCACGCTTCACTATGACCCCGCTCTGACGGTCTATGGTGCTCTCGACACGATCTATAAGGCTCGCGTGCAGCGCAAGTGGCGTTTTGCCTATGCTGGCTCGACCGTCAATACCGTGATCGACGCTCTTGTGACTGGCCTTGGTCGCGCCGTTCCGATGGACGATAAGATGACCATGGAAGTGACACTCAAAGTGTCCGGCCTGATGGTTGAGGCGGCTTCGTAATGAAGTTCACCCCAGTTCCTTTCACTGTCGGTGAGTCTCAATATCAAGTGGTGTTGGGTCTGGCCGAGGTGGCACAGATTGAAAAGGCTTGCGAGGCAGGCTTTCCGACTGTGATGAACCAGCTCCAAATGGGCTTTCTGTCCGCGATTTACACGGTCGCTTCGGTGTCGGTGAAGGTCAAGAACGATCTTGGATTCGTGCCTATCGAAATGAACGAGGTCGGCCTGATCTGCAACGACAAGGACGCTGGCTTTGTCAAGGCATTGGCCACGGCGACCGAGCAGTTGGGAAACGTGCTTGGCTTGCAGGAACCCTCCAAGAAACCTTCAAAGAGTGGGTCCGTCTCGGACTAGACCCGCAAGCCTTTCTCTCGCTCGATGATTGGGCGGTTGAGGCGGCGTTCGAGGGTGCGATTGAAAAAGATCGCAACACTTGGAAGCAGGCCGCCTTTATCGCGCACCAATCTGGATCGATGGCACGCGTTAAAAAAGTGCCACCGCTCAAAGAAATGATCTCACAATTTGACCCCAAACCGAACAATTCAGCCGAATTGCTGCGGATGACACTAGAAGCCCTTGGAGGCGTGACACATGGCGGGTAACGCTAACATCGGCTCCCTATTTGTTGATCTTGGGATTGACACGGCGGCTTTCTCGGACGGCTTGAAAAAGGCCTCGTCTGCAGCTGGTGGGTTTGGTGCTAAATTTGCGGCAATCGGTAAAACGGTCGCTCTGGCCGGGGCTGCGATGGCGGCGTCGGCTGGGGCGGCCTTTGTCACATTTGGGGCTCAAGCCCTAACTGCGGCTGATGACATTGGTGATGCTGCGGCTCGGATCGGTATTTCGGCTGAGGCGTTTCAGAAGCTAGGCGCTGCGGCGTCTGCGGCTGGTGGCACGCCCGAGCTAATGACGGCGGCGCTAGATAGGTTGAACGTGGGTCTGGGTGCATTTGTCCAGACCGGCGGCGGTCCAGCAGCGCAAGCCTTCAAGGACATGGGGCTCGCGTCAAAGATTGCGAGCGGCGAAATCCAAACTGCGGATCAGGCTTTCTATGCGGCGGCTAAAGCGCTTGAAGGGATTGAAAGCCCCGCTGAAAAAGCGCGAATTTCAATGCAGCTTTTTGGGCGCGGCGTTGGCGTTGATATGGTCGAAGTCCTTTTGGCTGGTGAACAAAGCCTAAAGCAATACGGCGAGGCTGCGGCAAACTCTGGCCGGATCATGTCCAACGAGATGGTCGAGAAGCTGCCTGCGATGAAGGTCAAGCTAGACAAGGCGAAACTAGCCCTGTCGCAAATGGCCACGGTGTTTGCGGGGCAGGCGCTAATCGGGTCTGAAAAGTTCTTTAATGCACTTGGCCCCGGCATCACGGAAATCCGCAAGATTGCCATTCAGGTTGGTGAGGGCCTGCGCCCGACAATGGAGGCGCTTGGCGCAACCTTTTCAAAGTTAGCGGCCAACCAGTCGCTTATTAAGTTCCTGAAAATTGTCGGCACGATTGTTGGCGGCGCGCTGGTGCTTAACTTCAAATTGCTTGCCGAGACTGTCAATTTAGGGGCTAAGGCCCTTGATTGGATGTTCCAGAAGATCGCGCCCATGATCGACGCAATCGACAGGCTTATGCCCAAAATCGCAGCGGCTTTCGCGCCCGCAACTGCGGCAATGAACAAGTTCACCAACACCGCCAAGAAGATGGAAAACGACGTCACCAAGAACAGCTATGTTCCTGACATGGTGGACG
>JAIXUW010000019.1 GCA_027483355.1 Alphaproteobacteria bacterium | reverse complement strand
CCCAAGGCCCGGCGCCCGAGACGCGCGAAAAGCTGCAACGTGCGCCAATCGGGCTTGAGTTCGCTCAACGCCGGGCGGCGAACATGACCCGCCATCACCAGCGTATCGACACCCTCGGCTTTTAATAAGTGTATGGCACGTGCCGCCGCCCCCAGGCGCACCAAGGCATCCGGGGCAGTCGCCGCATCGGTCTGGCCACGCAAACCCAGTATGTAGACCGGCCAGCCACGGCCACGCGCAACAGCTGCCAGCCGTTGGGGCAAGGTACCGCCGCCTGCGATGATGCCTAAGCGCGCCATGTTGATTTTTATGTCCCCGTTTTCGGCTGCAGCAGAGAACGACCATCTTTGGCACGAATAAAGTCGATCACGCGCATAACGGCTTTTTCGCCCTGGTAGTCATTGGCGACGCGATCGGTACGCTCGGCCAGGGTTCCTTGGCCGTCAAACAAGGCTTTAAAGGCGCGCAGCAGCATTTGCACTTCTTCTTTGGCAAAGCCACGACGCTCGAGGCCTATATAATTCAAACCCGCCAGCTGGGCGCGTTCGCCTTTCACCAGGCCAAAAGGAATAACATCATATTCGACGCCCGACATTCCGCCGATCATGGCGAAAGGACCGATGCGGACGAATTGATGCACTGCCGCGAGACCACCGATGATGGCGTAATCACCCACCTCGACATGGCCGGCGATGGTTGCGTTATTTGCGAGGATGACGTTATTGCCGACCTGACAATCGTGCGCCACGTGCGAGGCCGTCATAAATAGGCAGTTATCGCCCACGACCGTCGTCATTTTATCACCGGCGGTGCCGATGTTCATGGTGACATGTTCGCGGATACGGTTGTTTTTACCGATGATCAGTGTCGCAGGCTCGCCGGCATATTTCAGATCCTGCGGCTCAGCTCCCAGCGAGGCAAAGGGCCAGACGATGGTACCTTCGCCAATGGTGGTGCGGTTGGCGACCGAGACGTGCGATTTCAATTCGACATGGTCGCCCAGCACCACGTCAGGCCCAATCACGCAATAAGGGCCAATTTTGACGCCTTGGCCTATGGTGGCGCCATCAGCGATGATCGCGGTCGGATGAATAATATTTTGTGTCATAGCAATACCTCTTGATGCACCTTGAAATTAACAAGGGGCAGCCGCTTTCTCAAATCACGCCATATGACAGTACATTGCAATTTTGCAAGGCAAGACTGGCAAACAGCACTGTTTTACTGGTCTTTGTCGACAATCATGGCCGTGACGACAGCCTCGGCGCAAACAACGCCTTCGACTTTTGCTTCGCAACGGAATTTCCACACATTGCGGCGGTTCTGCACCCGCGCCACGTGAATATGCAAGGTATCGCCTGGGGTGACGGGTTTGCGAAACTTGCCCTCGTCCACCGCCATAAAGTAGACCAGCTTGCCTTCAAGTTCTTTACCGCCTGAATGCACGACCAGGGCGGCCGCCGTCTGGGCCATCGCCTCGATAATCAGTACGCCCGGCATCACCGGCGCACCGGGAAAATGGCCCTGAAAAAAATTTTCATTCATGGTGACGTTTTTAAGACCCACCGCACTTTCGTTGGGCACGACATCTAATAAACGGTCGAGCAGTAAAAACGGGTAACGGTGTGGCAGCATGGCCATGATACGGTTCGCATCAGCGACAACGGTGGACATTCTATTCTCCCTTACGATCGGCCATTTTGGATAAGATGGCCGTCTGTCTCATAAACTGTTTGATGGGCACCGCGGGTGTCCCCATGATTTCGGCGCCCGGTGTGGTATCGCGCATGATACCCGATTGGGCAGCAATACGGGTACCGGGTGCGATAGTCAGATGACCGGCGATGCCTGTCTGCCCACCGATCATGACAAAATCGCCCACGTGCGTCGAACCGGAAATACCGGTTTGCGCGACAATAACGCACTGCCGACCTATCTGCACATTATGGCCGATCTGCACCAGATTATCGATGCGCGTCCCCTGCCCGATGATGGTATCAGGACCGGCACCCCGGTCGATGGTGGTATTGGCGCCGATTTCAACACCATCCTCGATGATGACACGGCCCAATTGGGGAACGCTGACAAACCCTGCCTTATCCATGGCGAACCCAAAGCCGGGCCGGCCGATGACAGCACCCGGATAGATCACAACCTTATTGCCGATCAGGCTATGCGTAATATAGGTGCCCGCCCCGATGACGCTGTCGTCGCCTATAGTAACGCCTGTTTCGATGACAGCGCGGGCATCGATACGTGCGCGCGCGCCAATTTTGACCCCAGCTCCAATAACGGCACCGTGGCCTATAAAACAATCCGGCGCCAACAAGGCCGTATTGTCAATCACGGCCGAGGGCGCGCGAAAGGCAACGGCGGTCGGTACGGGGTAAAAGGCCTGAGCGGCCAAGGCATAGGCCCGATAAGGGTTTTTGCTGACGAGACAAACCGTGCATGAAGGCGCCGCGCTCACCATTTCGGGCTTGACGAAGCAAGCGCCTGCCTTGGTTTCACGAAACTGCGCCACGTATTTTTTATTATCAAGAAAGCTCAAATGCTCGGGCGCTGCATCAGCCAAGGGAGCGACATCAACGATCATATAATCGGCGACGGAGGCGTCGCTTAATGACGCCTCCGTGATCTCTGCCAATTGCCCTAAAGTAAAGGGGCCGGCCCGTTTAAAAAAACGCTGATCAGCCATATGGGTAGTTTACCACTTGATGCTGATTTTTTTGACGTTCTTGTTCAGGCGCTTGATCACTTCGTCGGTGACGTCGAGGGTAGGCTCTGCCAAAACCACGGCTTCCTGGGTAATCACCGCCGCATAACCGCGTTCTTTGGCGACTTCGGCGGTATATTTGGCGGCTTCCGCGCGCAGTTTATTGATGGCATCAGCAAAGGCTTTGTCAAAGCTGACTTTACGCTCTTGCACCATTTTCTGGGCTTCACCAATTTTCTTTTCAAAATCGGTACGGGCGGTCGCGAATTCTTCTTCGCTCATTTTGGGCTTTTTGGCGATGATGTCTTTCTCGAGCTTGGAAAGGCTGTCGCCCTCTTTTTCGATTTGCCCTTCGTATTCTTTACGCTTGGCTTCGAGTTCAGCGAGAATGGCTTTGGCAGCATCGGTTTCTTTCATCACCCGGGCCATATCAATAACGCCAAAGGCAACGGGCTCAGCGGCATGAGCCGCCGGGGTGAAGAGCAACGCCACTGCCAAAGCTAAAACGGCAAAAGTCTTTTTCATCTGAGGGGTTCCTTAAATAGGTTTTTGGATGCGTAGGCTGTTTAGAAACGGGTACCGAAGCTGAAGCGGAAGACTTCGGTCTGATCGTAGTCTTCTTTTTGGACGGGTGCTGCCAGATCAATACGAACCGGCCCCATGGGCGAACGCCAAGTTAAGCCGCCGCCGACCGATACCCGCAAAGTTTTATCATCGTCGATACCGGGACCCGTCTGGTCGATTTCACTCAAGACGCCAAAATCCGAAAAGGTGTGCAAGCGCACGCCCAAATCGTCAGGCAAACCACTGGGGAAGGACATTTCGGCCGTACCCCGATAAAAGACGTTGCCGCCCAGGGCATCTTCGGTCACCGCGTCGCGGGGACCGATACCGCCATCCTCGAAGCCGCGCAAGGTGGAACCACCAATATAGAAACGCTCGTTGATGCGTACATCGTCTTCTTTGATGCCAAAGATATAACCCGCCTCACCCATCAGATTGAGGATCCATTTATCGACGATGGGATAGTAATAGGCACCGCCTACTTTGGTGCGCAAGTAATCGGCATCACCACCCAGACCAGCCACTTCATTTTCCAGACGCAGACTATAGCCTTCTGTAGGCTCCAGTTTGCTGTTGGTGGCATCATAAACCAGTTTCTGGCCGATCGCCGAGGTTGAGCGTTCGCCTTCTTGCTGCTGAATGTAGAGCGAGGCGCCCGGATCGACGTTGGTGATATCGGTGATATCGAAACGATAGATGAGGGTCTGCCGCAGTTTTTCCGAGAGCGGATAACCGAGGCTAAGGGCCGTACCAGTACGGCGACTGTCATAGGAGGACTCATCCTGCAGATCGCGGGTGATGTGGAAGAGATCAATACCGGCGCTGAGATCGCGTTTGAGGAAATAAGGTTCGACGAAGCTGAAATCGACTTCGTTACGGTTACCCGAAATCGTGGTCGCCAGTTCGAGCTTTTGCCCTTTACCTAAGAAGTTGCGCTCGCGGATGCGGAAATCACCCAAGGGCCCGTCCGCGGTTGAGAAACCGGCACCCAGGGAGAGTTCGCCCGTCGACTTTTCCGATACCGCGATATCGATGTCGGTTTTATCCGGCGTGGTCGACTGCACCGGTTTGACCTGCACGCTTTCGAAGAAGCCGAGATCTTTGATGCGCTGTTCGGATTTCTTCAGCTTCGCCGTGTTGTACGGGTCGCCTTCAATCAGGTCCATTTCGCGGCGGATGACTTCGTCGAGTGTCCGCACGTTACCGCTGATATTGATATTATCAATGAAGGTTTTCTGGCTTTCATTGATGGTAAATTTGATATCGATGGTTTTGACTTCGCGGTTGCGCGACACTTCCGGGCGCACATCGACGAAGGCATATTGCATGTTGCCGAGTTCATCAGTCATCGCCTGAACGCTTTTCTCAATTTCACTGGCGTTATACCAGGCGCCCGGCGCGAAGGTCAGGGCAGGCTTCAGCAAATCGGCATTGAGGTCAGGCAGACCAGAGGTGATATGGACGTTACCGACCTTATAGCGTTCGCCCTCTTCCAAGGTGAAGGTCACAAAGAAATCTTTACGGTCGGGCGAGAGTTCGGCCACCGCATTCTCAACCCGGAAATCGGCGTAACCTTGATCGATGTAGAATTTGCGCAGCAGCTCGCGGTCATAAGCCATACGATCTGGATCATATTTATCGTCCGAGGTGAAGAAACGCCACCAGCGATCTTCCTTCGAGCGCACGACGCGCTGTAGATCAGCGTCATCGAATTTTTCGTTACCGATAAAGCTGATGCGCGAGATAAGCGTTTGCGGACCTTCGCTGATTTCAAAGACCAGATTGACGCGGTTTTGATCGAGCTTGATGATCTTGGGCTCGATAGAGGCCGAAAAACGGCCTGAAAGACGGTAAACTTCGTAAAGGCGCTCTACATCGGATTGCACGCGGGCGCGGGTAAAAACGGTACGCGGACGAATTTGAATTTCCGACAGCAGGACATCGTCTTTGAGTTTTTCGTTACCTTCAAAGTTGATGTCATTCACAATCGGGTTTTCAACCACAACGACGATCAGGTCGCTGCCTTCTTGATACAGCGACACATCGGCAAACAGGCCAGTGGCATAGAGATTTTTGAGAGCGCGGTCGAGATTATTAGCATCAAACGGGTCGCCCGATTGCACATCAATATAGGACATGACCGTTGCCGGTTCGATGCGCTGCGTGCCTTCAACGCGAACTTGCTTGATGGTATCCGCCCAGGCCGCGGCTGTGATGCCGACGGTCAGCACGGAGAAGGTCATAGCGGTTGCGACAAGACGCGCAAAGGCGGCGCGGCGGGACTTGGCGCTGGGACGCGGGAATTTCATGGTTCTCTCTGTGCCTGACGATCTGGTTGTTTTTTATCGTTATTTTTCGACTGTCACGATACCAGATTCAATACGTAATCGACAACCTTTAGCTGAAGCAGATCATTCCAGGTTGCAAATACCATAATACCAAGCAAAAATACCATCCCAATACGCAATGCGTATTCTTGGATTTTTTCGTGCATGGGGCGCCCCTTGATGGTTTCCAGCGCGTAGAACATCAGGTGGCCGCCATCCAGCATGGGGATCGGCAGCAGGTTGATAAGACCCAGGTTGATCGACAGCAGGGCCGCGAAGGTGATCATGGGGATCAGGCCGCGTTGCGCGTATTCGCCCGCATAGGCGCCGATGCGCAAGATACCACCCAGCTCGTCGGTGCTGCGATAGCCCATGACCATTTGCCCCAAAGCGGTCAGGGTATTGGCGCTGATTTCCCAGGTATCCGTGAGTGCCGCCCGTAATGCCGAGACCGGCGTGTGGTCTTGCATCGCAATATCGGCCGGCGGGCTTTTGATACCCAGGCGACCGGTTGAATGGCGGAAGCCGAAACGGTCCTCCTCCACCACCAAAGTTGGCGTGATGTTCAAGATAACGGGTTCAGCTTCGTTCCACTGGTTGTCACCCTGATAACGGGCAATTTCAACGGCGATTTCGCGGTCCAGATTCACCGCCACAAATTTGGTTAAGTCCTGAAAGCGCGTCACTTTCTCGCCATTCATTGAGAGAATTTTATCGTCCGGTTGCATCCCTGCCTGCTGGGCGGCGGAGCCTTCAATGATGGCGGCGGCAACCGGTGGAGTGAAAGGTTTACCCTCAACTGCGTAAAGCCCGGTCAGGATAAGTATCGCAAATAAGAAATTGATCGCGGGACCGGCCACCACGATGGCCGCACGCTTGCCCACCGGCTGACTAAAGAAAGCGACTTTGCGTTCCTCCGCGGTCATCGGGCGCGGTTTCTCGCCATCCTCGGTCGTCACGGCGTCGGCCGACCGCGCACTGGCAGGATCCAGATCCCCAAACATTTGCACATAACCACCCAGCGGGATCAGGCTGAATTTCCAGCGGGTACCATTGCGGTCGGTGCGGCCAAACAGTTCTTTACCAAAGCCGATCGAAAAGGTTTCGACCCGGACGCCACACCAACGGGCGACAATATAATGGCCAAACTCGTGCACGAAAACGAGCAAGCTGAGAACCAACAGGAACGGGCCGCCGTAGTCCTTAAAGAAGTCAAACGGCGTGGTCAAAAGCTGCTGGAAGAGTTCCATGATGTAACATCCTGATTTTACGGAAACAACACGGTTATGTTTCCTGCGTTAGCTTTATTTACGCCGATCCCTGGCTTTCAGCAAGGGCGCGCGCAATTCCGTCATACGTAAAGACATCATCTATCGT
>JAIXUW010000188.1 GCA_027483355.1 Alphaproteobacteria bacterium | reverse complement strand
GAGCCCAACACCGCCAATGCCTATACTCACAAAACCCTGTCGGGTTCGTTCTTCGTGCGCAACAAGTACCTTGAAAAAGTGCTCGAAGAAAAAGGCCGCAACGACGAAGAGACCTGGTCAAACATCATCACCAACGAAGGCTCGGTCCAGCATCTCGACTTCCTCAGCCAGGATGAAAAAGATGTCTTCAAGACCGCCTTTGAACTCGACCAGCGCTGGTTAATCGAACACGCGGCCGATCGCACCCCGTTTATCTGCCAGGCGCAGTCGCTCAACATCTTCCTGCCAGCCGATGTGCACAAGCGCGATCTGCACCAGATCCACTTCATGGCCTGGAAGAAAGGCGTCAAGTCGCTGTACTACTGCCGGTCGAAATCGATCCAGCGTGCTGAAAACGCGCATGGCGGCGACGGCAAGCTGAAGGCAGCCACGCTGAATGCCGCCAGCACAGCGGAAAACAAATACGAGGAATGCCTGGCCTGCCAGTAAGGCAGACCGGCATTGGTACACGAACATATCTTTGATCACGCCTTCAAGGAGACTCTCATGTATGCACTCTCTACGGCTGAGCTGAAAACCCTGGCCGTTATCGCCAACCCCGACAGCTGCGACGCGATGCCGCGCCTGCACCTGGAAAAGCTCTATCGCCTGGATCTGATCGAGCCGGCGGCCTTCGGCCCCGCCCTGTCACCCACGGGCCGCGAGATCTTGAAACGGCGCCGCAACGACATCATGTTTAAGCGCTGATAGCACGACACCCTAACCACCCAAGGAAAAAGCCATGTCACGCCTGCTCACCGAAAATCACGTCTACAAGCCGTTCAACTATCCCTGGGCCTATGAAGCCTGGTTGACTCAGCAACGCGTGCATTGGCTGCCCGAAGAGGTACCGATGGCCGAAGACGTGCGCGACTGGAAGCAAAAACTGACCCCTGCCGAAAAAAACCTGCTGACGCAGATTTTCCGCTTTTTCACGCAAGCGGACGTCGAGGTCAACAACTGCTATATGAAGCATTACAGCCAGGTGTTCAAACCCACCGAAATCCAGATGATGCTGGCGGCTTTCTCGAACATTGAAACCGTGCATATTGCGGCCTATTCGCATTTGCTGGATACGCTCGGTATGCCTGAAGTCGAATATTCGGCCTTCATGAAATACAAGGAAATGAAGGATAAGTTCGACTATATGCAGGGCTTTAACATTAACTCCAAGCGCGACATCGCGCTGACGATGGCGGTGTTTGGCGGCTTTACCGAAGGCCTGCAGCTGTTTGCGTCCTTTGCCATGCTGATGAACTTCCCGCGTTTTAACAAGATGAAGGGCATGGGCCAGATCGTCACCTGGTCGGTGCGCGATGAAACCCTGCACACCCTGTCGGTCATTCGCCTGTTCAAAACCTTCCTGGAAGAAAATCCGGAAATCTGGACAGCCGACCTGCAAGAAGAAATCACCCAGGCCTGCAAAATCATTATCGAGCATGAAGATGCCTTTATTGATCTCGCCTTCGAGATGGGCCCGATCGAAGGTTTGACCGCGCAGGAAGTCAAAGACTATATCCGCTACATCGGTGACCGTCGTCTGACCCAGCTGGGCCTCAAGCCCATCTATGGCACCGAGAAAAACCCACTGCCCTGGATGGATGCGATGCTGAACGGCGCCGAGCATACCAACTTCTTCGAAAACCGCGCGACCGAGTATTCCAAAGCCTCGACGCAAGGCTCATGGGAAGAAGCTTTCTCGGATAACGTTTTCAAAGAAAACGCCGCCTAGACTTTCTAAAGGTTCCCTGAGGAGAAGCCCCGGCCCGCGTGCCGGGGCTTTCTTTTATAGTATTGAAAATAAAGGATATTTAGTTATTTATTGACATAATAAACGTGCCCGACTATAAAAGGGGCTAAACCCTTTGTCCCAACGGGAATCACCAACCGATGTTTTTTAAGAGTAGCCGCCAGCGCGCTGAAGACCTTCAAGGCCAACAAGAGCAAGAAGCCGCCCGCAGAGCCGCCGAAGAAGCAGCAAAAGCCATCTATAGAGCTCAGCAACAGGCTCGCGCCGAAGAAGCGGAACGCCGGGCCGCGCAATGTGACGCTTTAGGTTACAAGGGCACGGCCGCCGATGTTTTCACCATGGCTAATAGCCTCGACGAGGATGAAACAGATCAAGAGCATGTCCTAGCAGGTGCCATCCGCGCCTTTGAAGAGGGGCGGCCTGAAAACCTGCAACAGTTTTTCTCCGGTTACCTTGCCCGTAAAAGCGCCGACGGTTACCTGGAAGAACTTGAGCAAAACGAACTCGATGAAGACATCGATACAGTTGTGCTGAAAACCGCCATGCAGCTCATTGAAAAAAGCGACCAGCCGCGCGCGACCATTGTCGCCATGGCTGGGGGTATGGCGCCCTATTTCGCGCAAACGTTTCTGGACCTGACCTTGCGCGCCGCGGTTGCCAAAAATAACGCCTATGTCGCCGACCAATTGCTGGACCTCGGTGCTGACGTCAATTGCCACGAGGGTCGGCCCTTTTATATCGCCTATACT
>JAIXUW010000136.1 GCA_027483355.1 Alphaproteobacteria bacterium | reverse complement strand
GTGACCATGACCGCGCCGTCAGCCTGACGGGCGATTTTGCCGGATTCGAGAGTAATGGTTTTGCCGGCCCAGTTGAGGGTTTGGCGGGATACGTTGAACATTCTGCTTACTTTCCTTGCATACTTACTTAACAACACGGCCGGACCCAACAATAAGGCTGTCCGCCGCTTTTACTTTTTCACCTTATTTACAGGCAGATACATCGCATTTAACCGGGCAAAAGTCAAAGGATTGCCACCTATATAGAAAATTAATCAGATTATGGTATTATTCGATCATGTATTTGAATTCATTTAATAAAGTGGCAACTCAGCCGCTCTATCCAGGCGCCAATCACCTGATCACGCGCATTTTGCAGGAAAAGCCCAAGCTGCACCGCCGGGGTTTCTTTGTGCCAGCCCGGGGGCGCTCGGCCATTACGGTGATGACGGAAGACGAGGTTTTTAAAGGACCGCGCCAGCCGGGTGATGCGATGGCGTTGCAGGCAGAGTGTGCTTTGCTGCAATCGCTGGCGGGTGAGGATATGGGTCTTGTGGTGCCGCAGATCATCACTGTGGCCAAAGACGGTAGTTTTTTTGGGATGGAACGTTTACGCGCGACGGAGCTGACGGACGCAAGACTGCGTCAGTTGGCACCTGAAGAACAAGACCGTATTGCCCGGGCGATTGGCACCTTCAATGCGCGGCTGGCCAGTCGTGTGCCCACGGCGCCAGCCGCCAATATCGTCACACGGGCCAGCGTTGCAGCGGTTGCAGAGAATGACACGCTTTGTTATGAGCTGGGTGGGGCTGTCGCCGTGCTTGATCGTCTGGTGGCTTATTACCGGCAACAGCCGGAACGGCCTTTGATGGTGCTGCACGACGACCTGCACCCTGGCAATATTCTTTACGATGATGCCACGGGTGAACTGGCGATCATTGATCTGGGCGCGGGACGCGGCCTGCCGCCCGAACATTCATTTGGTATTCTGCGCAGTTCTTATGGCGTTGATATTGCGGATAAGGCCATGGCCGCTTTTATGGCCGAAAGCGGTGTTACTATTCGTGGTGTTGATCTTGATATTTATGCGGGTCTGCAAACCCTGATCAGTCTGTGGCAATATGAACCGCAAGAGGTTTATGGGGTCTGGGCTATAGCCTGCCCCAGTATCGAGGCGGCCCTTGATCGTGTCGCTCAGTTGCCGCCGCCACGCCAGTCGACAACACCACGGCCTTTGGCGACCAGATAGTCATTGGCCAAATTGAAATGACCACAGCCCAGAAACCCCCGGTGCGCCGAGAGCGGCGAGGGGTGCGAGGCTGTCAGCACCAGGTGTTTTTCAGCATCGATTATTATTGCTTTTTTCTGCGCGTGGCTGCCCCACAACATAAACACCGTCTGCGCGGTTTGATCACTGACGGCGCGGATCAGCGCATCGGTGATATTTTCCCAGCCTTTGTTTTGATGGGACGCCGCCTGATCAGGCCGGACCGTCAGCACGGTGTTCAGCAGCAAGACGCCTTGTTCGGCCCAGCGGGTCAGATCGCCGCTGGCGGGTGGGGTGCCGCCGATTTCTTTGTAGATATTGCGCAGCGACGGCGGGATACGAATGCCGGCTGGTACCGAGAAAGACAGGCCATGTGCTTGCCCTTCGCCGTGATAAGGGTCTTGGCCCAGAATAACCACCCGCACATTTTTGAGCGGCGTCAGGCGGAGAGCTGTGAAAAGATGGCTTGATGATGGGTAAAAACCGGCGCCTGCGTATTCCTCAGCCAGGAACGTCCAAAGCGTTTGTCCTGCAGGGCTATCAAGCAGGGGGCGAAGGGGCGCTTGCCAATCGGCGCTCACCCCCGCCAAGAGCTGATCCCAGGATGGCAGGGAGAGAGATGGCATGGTGCAGGGCGCGGAAAAAAGATCGTTGGGCATAGCCGCCAAAGTGAATCACTTGCGCGGTCTGTGCCAGCCCAAAGTGGACCCGTGCCGATCAAAAAGCGCTGTTTTGCAATATAATTTCACAAAATAGTCGTTTTATAGCCAATTTATGCGTGGACAGTTCTTAATTTTATGTTAATATAATTATATAATATTTCAGCAACCTAGATAGGAATAATCGCAATGCAACATCAACGTCTCATGCAATTGGCCAACCCCCTGTACCAACCTCAAGCGGCTAGCGCACCCCAGCCAGCACAACAAGAAACCCCTGCACAAGCAGGTGCAAAAGTTTTGACGGCGGCACAAGATACTATTCTCAATTTCCCCCGCTGCGGTTAATACACCCGCTTGATTGACAGCTGCCTGCCGGCTGCCTAGGCTGTGAAGTATCTTTCACAGAGTAAGGATTTTCGGATGGGTACGCTGGTACTGCTGCGTCACGGACAAAGCGTCTGGAACATGGAAAACCGCTTTACCGGTTTTACCGATGTGGACTTAAGCGATGTGGGTGTGGCGGAAGCCAAGGCCGCTGGCGAAAAACTTAAAACCCTGCCGCTTGATCACGTTTTTACCTCGACACTGAAACGCGCCTATCATACCGCCGAGCTGGCATTAGCCGCCGCCGGTCAATCGGCCGTGGCGCAAACGCGCCATGACGACTTGCGCGAGCGCGACTATGGCGATCTGACCGGTCTTAACAAAGACGATATGCGCCAGAAGTATGGCGAAGAACAGGTGCATATCTGGCGCCGCAGTTATGATGTGCAGCCCCCCAACGGCGAAAGCCTGAAAGACGTGGTGGCCCGCGTCGAACCTTATTATCAGGCCAACATTGCCCCGCTGCTCAAAGACGGCAAAAATGTTTTGGTGGCAGCCCACGGTAACACGCTACGCGCCATGCTGATTATCCTGGGGCTGCATACGCCCGAGACGATTAATAACGCCGAAATCGCCACCGGCGACCCGCTGTTTTTTAGCGTCGATGGTGCCACCGTCACCCAGAAAGAAGCTGCCGCATGAGTAAGGAAAAGTCACCCGTCAAAGGCACGCTTATCCTCTTTCGTCATGGACAGACCAACTATAACAAATATCATCTGATGACCGGCATCGCCAACGTGCCGCTCAACGAAACCGGTGTCAGGCAGGCCCAGGATGCCGGGCGCCGTTTGGCCCATCTGCGCATCGATACTGTCTATAGCTCCACCCTTGGCCGCGCCTTTAATACGGCGGCTTTGGCCCTCAAGGCGGCAGGGACGCAGACGCATCTGCAAAACGATGACGGCAGTTTTAAGATTACTCAGTCCAAAGACATCGTCGAAATTGATGTGGGCGACTTTACCGGCCGCAATCACCGGCATGACCCCGAGATCGCCCAATGGGTGCGTGATTTTAACAAGCCTTTGCCGAATGGCGAAAGTGACGCCCAGGCTTTGGCGCGGGTACAAAAGTTTTTCGATGCTGAAATTTTACCGCGTTTGCACAACGGGGAAACGGTTTTGGTGGTCGCCCACGCCGGTATCGTGCGCGTCTTCGATTATGTTTTAGGCCTGGCCGAAGTGCCCACCGAAGCGGTTGCCATGGGGTCGAACAAGCGAAGATCTATTCTGAATGCGACGCCCGTGGTCTTTGGCTTTGAAGATGGCCAGTTGGTATCGGAAACGGTGTTACTGGGTAATGGCGCCAATGAAAACCGCCCGGTGACGCCGGTAAAAAAGCCTGCTTTTAAAAAGTAAGGGTTTAGCGTTGTAGCGCTGCCACGCCCGGCAGCGTTTTGCCTTCCAGCCATTCAAGAAAAGCACCACCGGCGGTTGAGACATAGGTCATTTTATCTTCGACACCGGCATGGGCCAGCGCCGCGACCGTATCGCCGCCACCGGCAACGGCGGTAATACCGTTGGTTTGGACGGCTGCAGCGACAGCCTTGGCGACGGCGACAGTGCCGCTGTCGAACGGGGCGATTTCAAAAGCGCCAAGGGGCCCGTTCCACAAAACCGTTTTGACGTTTTTGAGGGTGGCCGTAATAGCGGCGACACTCTGGGGGCCGATATCCAGCATCATGCGGTCGCTGGGGATGGCCGTCACCGGCGTTTCGACATGGTCGGCATTGGCCTTGAATTCAGTCGCCATTAAGCCGTCGGATGGGAGCAGAAGCGTACAACCACGCTCGGCGGCTTTTGCGGCGATGGCGCGCGCTTGCTCTGCCATTTCGTGTTCGCACAAAGATTTGCCGACATTCACGCCAAGGGCCGCCAGAAAAGTATTGGCCATGCCACCACCCAATACCAGCACGTCAATTTTTTCGACCAGGTTATTAAGCAGATCCAGCTTGGTGGAAATTTTAGCGCCGCCCACGATCGCCATGACTGGGCGGGTGGGGTTTTCAAGCGCGGCATCAAGGGCTCTCAGCTCTTCTTCCATCAACAGGCCTGCATAGGCGGGCAAGAGATGGGCCAGCGCTTCGGTGCTGGCATGGGCGCGGTGGGCGCAGGAAAAAGCATCGTTGACGTACAGATCGCCCAGTTTGGCCAGGGCCGCGGCAAAGGCGGGGTCATTCTTTTCTTCCTCGGCATGGAAGCGGAGGTTTTCGCAGAGGAGAATTTCACCAGGTTGCAGATCACGTGCAGCCTGTTGGGCGGCAGGGCCAATACAATCATCGGCAAAGCGGACGGTCAGGCCCGTGGCATTGGCCAGCACATGGGCGAGGGGCTTCAGCGACTGGCTGAGGTCACGGCCCTTTGGTCGACCAAAGTGGGATAGCACAACGATCCGCGCATCAAGATGGGCCAGTTTTTTGAGGGTGGGCACCAAACGGTCGATCCGGGTCATGTCGGTGACCACGCCGTCTTGCATGGGCACATTCAGGTCGGCGCGCAGCATAACCGTTTTACCGCCAGCGTCGATATCGGCAAGCGTTTCAAACTTCGGCATAAGGCTCTCGTGGGTTTAGCGGTTCAGGCCTTCAGGCATTTTCAGGCCACCGGTGACATCACCTGCGGCTGGCTGCACCAAGGCTGCTTGTTGGGCGGCCATGCTGGGCGAGGCGGAGGCCAGCGGCGTTGCGGTGCGGCCACTGCCCGACAGGATATTCGTCGGCATGGTATAGACCAGGCTGATCACTTCGGTGCGGTCGTCACGATCAAAAGACTCGCCATTGGTGATGACGTGGGCGTTCAGGCCCAGACGGCTTTTATCATCGAATTGGTAGGCAATTTCGGTACCGTAGCGGAAGGCCAGGGTGCGGCCCAGATCATAGCCAGCGCCTTCTTTATAAGCACCCACGGCGACCGAGGGCATGATGAAGACGCGGTCGGTAATGTTAAAGGGAACCCCCACACCACCATAGCCCATCATCGCGCCACTGGTGGTGGCAAAGCCACCAAAGATCGGCTGCAGGACACCGGCGATTTTCATGCTCGGCTGCCATTCCAGATTGAGGGCGGCGGCTTTTTCCCCATGCGTCAGCGGGTCATACATACCAATGCTGAGGCCAAAGAAAGAGGGATTGTCTTGTACTTCGACAACGCGCTGTTCGGGTGCGGGCGGCGGCAATTGCGGCGCCGGTGCCACGGTTTCAATCGTCGTTTCAGTTTCCTGTGTCACGGTGACAGGCGGTTGCAGTTGGTCAAGCGCCTGATCAAGTGGCGTCAGCTGCGGTTGCGGTTGGGTAACGCCGTAGGGCATGCCGTCGGCCATGGCGGTGGCGGTCACCACCACAAGCGCCGCAGTACCGGTGAGCAGAGCTGAAAAGAGGCGTGCTTTCATGTGCTTAATCCCATTTTAACCATATGACGCTACTATGCGCTGCCAGATCCTTGACGTGCAAGTGGAAACTGTAAAGTTCGCACTATTCCGTAAAATAAAAGGAACTATTCGCCTATCCCCGTGACCAAAAGGCAACGCCTGTTTCAGCTGGCTGTAATAACGCGAAAATCATTGGTGGCCTTGATCAGGGCGTGGGTGATACCCGGCTCGGACGAGGCGTGCCCTGCATCGGGGACCACTACCAGCTGCGCTTCCGGCCAGGCGCGGTGCAATTGCCAAGCACTTTCCAGCGGGCAGACCGCATCATAACGCCCATGAATGATGACCGCTGGAAGGTGACGAATGCGCGGTATGTTGCGCAGTAAGTAATCATCGGGTTCAAAGCGGTTGTTGCGGAAATAATGCGCCTCGATGGTGGCAATGGCCAGCGCGTGATGCGGGTCGTTGTCTTCGGGTAGCAGCGGGCGGGGCATCAGGGCACAGCACGATACCTCGAAGGTGGACCAGGTCTCCGCGGCTTTGAGGCGCACCGAAGGGTCCGGATGCGCAAAAAGGCTTGAATAGTATTCAAGCAGATTATCGCGCTGATCGACGGGTACTTCGGCCACGAATTTATCCCAGGCATCGGGATAGACCGCGCGCACGCCATATAGAAACCAGTCGAGTTCGCGCTGCGTCATCATAAAAATACCGCGCAAGGTTAGGCTAAGAACGCGGGTGGGATGGGCGATGGCATAGGCGAGCGCCAGGGTCGAGCCCCACGAGCCGCCAAAGGCGTGCCATGTGTTGATGCCCAGTTTTTCGCGCAACGCTTCGATATCGCTGATCAGCAGTTCGGTGGTGTTGTGGCGCGTCTCGGCGATGGGGCGGGATTGCCCACAGCCGCGCTGATCAAACACGACAATACGATAATGAGCGGGATCAAAAAACTGCCGGCATTTGGGGTTGGACCCGCCGCCGGGCCCGCCATGCAAATACACTACCGGCAGGCCGTGCGGATTGCCCGATTGCTCGTAATAGATCGTATGAAGATCGTCGACCTGCATAAACCCGGTGTCAAAGGGCTCGAGCGGTGGATAGAGGGTCAAGGGCTGGTCGGTCATGCAAAGTCTTTCAGGGGGCCGGTGGCGCGGATGCCGGCGCGTCGATGATTTCGATTTGTTCAGGATAGGTAAGTTCGATTGTCGGGCCGTTGCGCTCGGTTACCCAGCCGCGTACCCGTACCCGTTTGTCTTTCAGCAGCAAAATCCTTTTATCGGGCGGAAACAAGCTGAGATTCTCTTTTTTGATATAGAGAGTGAAATCGGTTTTCCAGTCGTCGCCAAAATTGGCAAAAAGAATGGCTTTCTTGTCGGCCGTATTCACCACACCACCTTCGACCACCATAAAGGCATCGCGCTCGACCCCGATCGCGTCGGCTTGGCGTGGTGCCATGCCGGGTGCGGCCCAAAAGCCAAGTTGGGCCGCGCGCGCAGCGGCCTCGCTTTGCAGCAGCGGCACCATTAGGTCGCGGTTGGTCTGGGTACCATCTGCCCAGGCAAGACCCGCACTGACCATCGCTTGTTGAATCCAAAGATTGCCGTTTTGCGTCACGATGTGACCAAGTTTATTGCCGAGGCGATCTTTGGCGCCGTCACCCAAATGGGCATTGGCGCGAACAGAGACGGCCTGGTTCAACAGGTTTTCTTCAAGCCAGGCGATGGCCGCATCTGCATACAAGGCCGGCACGCGGATATTATCAAGGACGAAAAGCATATCATTATCGAGCCGCACGAGATCGGGTTTGACGATTTCCGTCACGGTGCCTTCACTCATGATCATCAGATCACTGACAGATGTTTGTACCGGGGTATAACGGGTTTGTGCCTGCACGGCGGGGGCCGTAGCCACAAGGACCGTCAGCATCATACATAAAAGCCCGCAGATGAAGCGCATCGTCCCGCCCATGAAAAAACCCTCCGTCAAAACCGGCATAAGTTAGCACGGTCTGAGCGGAGGGTCTAGTCGCGGGACAGAGGGTGACCGCGAGGGATTTAACTGGCGTAAAATAAGGCTTTTGGTTCTATGCCGGCGTTTTCAATCTTAAGAGACATCGCCGACTTCAATTTGCCCATTGCGCGCTGTTCTAGCTGACGCACACGTTCTTTGCTGATGCCCAGCTGACGGCCCAGGTCTTCGAGTGTTACTACGGTTTCCGCCATTTGACGGTTTTGAATGATGGTGCGCTCACGCGGGCTGAGTTCGGTTAGGGCTTCGTTCAGCCATTTGGTACGGGTGACGTTATCGCGCATGCCGATCACCACTTCTTCGGGCGTAGGGCCACGGTCAGGCAAGAAGTCCTGAAACTCGCTGGCGCCTTCCAGACCAAGGGGACTGTTGAGCGACTGGTCGCCGCCGTTCATGCGCACTTCCATCTCGCCCACTTCGCGGACAGAGACCTTCAGCTCTTTCGCGATTTGCTCTTTTGAGTCTTCATCAAGATAGTCGCGCGCCGATTGACCATCAATCTGCGCCCGCAGACGACGCAAGTTAAAGAACAGCGATTTTTGGTTGGCCGTGGTGCCGGTACGCACGATCGACCAGTTACGCAGCACGTAATCTTGAATCTGCGCGCGGATCCACCAAGTAGAGTAGGTCGAAAAACGATTGCCCAGTTCAGGCTCGAAGCGAGCAGCCGCTTCCATCAGGCCGATGTTGCCTTCCTGAATGAGATCGCCCATGGGCAAGCCATAGTTTTTGAACTTGGCAGCAATCGCCACCACCAGACGGGTATAAGAACGCACCAGTTCGTGCAGTGCCTTTTCGTCGCGTTTTTCTTTCCACAGGGTGGCCAGATTTAATTCATGCTCGCGTTCGAGCAGGGGCTCGTCCATCGCGTGACGAATGTAGCGCATATTGGCTTGCTGGGTGGTAGGGTCATCAATATATGACACAATTTGCCTATCCTTTCTAAAGTCCTCGGTCGGCAGGTGCAGATACTCTCTGTAAAGCCAACGCGCGGGCTGGTGCTTTGTTACGTTCTTTCTACGCGCGGAAGGCCGGACTGGATCAGTCCTATCGGTTAGCCTTTTTAAAACAAAGGGTTGGCCAGTGACGCGGCTAAAGGAGCGTTTTTATTCACATTTATGATACGGGGAAAGGGAGAGAAATCCTGCGCCTGTGGCGTTGGCGGATTTTAGGCGGCAAAGACGTCCAGAACATCGCCCGTGGGGCTTAATTGCGCGCATACCAGGTCGCCGCCACGGCCACAACCGCCATCCAGGCTAACTGTTATGTCCCCTAGTTTGACGCCTGCATTTTGCGGGTCTGAACCGCGAATAACGGTGCGGAACGGGCTATAGGCAGCGGTCATATTGCTAAAGTTTTTATGCGCCCACCAGAACTGGTCGTTTTGCTCGATCAGCGACTTGCCAGGGTTAATGCCGGCGTGAACGAATAAAATATTGTCATTATCGTAACCGGCGGGTTGTTCGGTAAATGCGGCGCGGCGCAGCACCGTAAAGAATTTTTCGGCACCTGCGTGTTCGCGCAATTTCGCCTTGAGGGCACCGCTCCAACGGGTGAGGCTGAGAATGCCTTCACGCGCAACCCGACCCGCCCCGTCGAGCGAGGAGCCATAAGCCTGAAGCAGAGAGTCCATCTCTGGGTGGTTTTCCTGCATCCAGGTAATGATCTGACGGGGGTTCTGCGCCATCTGAATCTGCGCGAGCTTGGTCCACAGCTCTTCCTGGACGCCGCGCAAGTAAATCAGGTCATCGGCCAGCAGGCCGGACCGGGCAAGCAGATTGCGGCGAAACGCCAATAGATCATTGATAACGCCGCGCGGGTCGGCGCCTTGTGCAGCGCAAAGATAATTGCCGGTATAAACCAAGCGATCACCCGGCTGAAAACCCGAAAGAATTTTATCATGAATACGCGCCAGATGCGCGCGCTGGCCGTTGATGGCAGCAACGGTCCAGATTTTGCGTGGGGCGCCTATATTGGTGAATTTGTCCGTGAACGATGTCATGGCGTGAAGTGTAACCGGTTTAAACCGCAAGGTCCAGATTGCACGCATAAAAACACCGGCCAGGGCTAAGCCACCGGCCGGTGTTTTTAAGAGAGACGTTTTTAAGCGACGTTGCTGAGAACGGCTTCGAGTTTTTCAGCCGCTTTCTTTTCGTCGATCTTTTCAATGGCGGCGACTTCACGGGCCAGACGCTCGAGCGCTGCCTGATAGATCTGACGCTCGCTGTAGGATTGCTCACCCTGATCATCTGCTTTTTTGAGATCACGCAGGACTTCTGCAATCGCCACGGGATCGCCGGAGTTGATTTTTGCTTCGTATTCCTGCGCGCGGCGCGACCACATGATGCGGCGGACTTGCGAACGGCCCTGCAGGGTCGACAGCGCGTCTTTCAGACGATCTTTGGACGAAAGTTTGCGCAGGCCCGAGGCTTTTACCTTGGAAATGGGCAATTTGAGGCGCATACGGTCTTTTTCGAAGGAAATGGTGTAAAGTGTGATTTCCATCCCGGCGATCATTTGGGTTTCGACGCCTTCGACATAGCCGACGCCGTGGGCCGGATAAACCACGAAGTCACCGGCGGTAAAGTCGAGTTTGTCGGTTTTCTTAGGTTCTGGCGAGGCAACGATAGGGGCCGGTGCCGCCTTGACAGCTGGCTTGCCCAGGGGAAGGCGTGAAACGTAGGCAGCCGCCTTGGCGGGTGCTTTTACTTCCGCTTTGGGGGCTGGTGCTTGGATTTTGGCTTCGACATGCTTGGGGGCCGTCACGGCGACAGTTGTCTTGCCTTTAACGGTAGCCTTGATGGCGGGTGCTTTGACCGGGGCGGGCTTGGCCGCGACGGGCTTGACGCCTGCCTTGACGGTCACGGTTTTCTTAGCCGTCTTTTGGACCTCGACTTTTTTGACAATTTTCGGTGCCGGCTTTTTGGCTGCAGGCTGAGGCTTCGCCTTAGGCTTAGCGACCAAAGGCTTGGTTTCTTTCGCTGTCTTGGTCTTTTTAACCGGCTTGGCGGCTGCCTTGACGGGTGCTTTTTTGGTTATCGCTTTTGTTTTCGATGCTTTAGCCATTTTGCCTCACATAGTTGTGCGTGAAATTACGCTAACCTTATGATAATAATTGGTTAATTTTGTTTTTTGTTTGGGTATGCTGTCCAGCAGATATAGGTGTCATGCCTTAGAATTAACAATATATTAAATTTCATAAAAACTCAAGTATTTATTAAAAAATAATTAAATATTACGGGTGTAAGCCGTAAACCTCACCTGAACAACAGTTATTTATGGATCAATTGCCTTCGCCGGGCTCGGCGCTGAAAAGACTCATTTTATCAGTCTTCAGCTTGAACTCATCGGCGTCGAGGGGCGCGGGCTTCTTCTTGGTGATATTGGGCCAGGGACCGGTCGAATAGTCCCGGTTCAATTCCAAAAAGGCGGTGGCCCGGTCATCAATATCGGGGACGATCGCGTCGATCGGGCATTCAGGGACACAGACGCCACAATCAATACACTCGTCTGGATTTATGACAAGCATATTCTCGCCTTCATAGAAACAGTCCACCGGGCAGACTTCTACGCAGTCGGTGTATTTACAGCGAATACAGACATCGGTCACAACAAAGGTCATGACAAGGTTATATGACCGTGCCCGGTCAAGATCAAGCGCCTGCGCATCAGACGGCAACGTTTTGCGAATTTTTAGCGGCAGAGGGCTGAGACAACAGGGCCGTCAGCTCAGCTTTAAGCCGCCCAGCATCCGCATGGGCCACCTGGCAGGCCCCCATCGCGGGGTGGCCGCCCCCGCCATAAAGGCTCATCAGATTCCCGGCATCGACCGTGGAGTCGCGGTTGAGGACCGAATGCCCCACCGCAAAGACGGTGTTCAGGTTTTGCTTGCCCGGTAAAATATGTAAAGAAAGGCTGCACTGCGGGTAGAGCGCATAGACGGTAAAACGGTTGGTCACAAAAATTTCCGCCTCCTGGCGCAGATCAAAGGTGACCAGAGGGCCGTTGACGCTGGCCACCCTGACCAGTTGCGCACGTGCCAGTTGGGCGTGTTGGCGGTATAGCTCGACCCGCTCGGCAACATCGGGATGGGACAAAACATCGTCAATGTCGCGAGCATCACGCAGGAGGTCGACCAACTCGAGCATTAACTGATAATTCGAGATACGAAAACGTCGGTAACGGCCAAGACCCGTCCGGCTGTCGGTCAGATAACCTAAGAGCGTCCAGCCCGCCGGGGAAAGGATGTCTTGTTTGCTGAGTGCCGCCGTATTGAGTGCCCGGGTCGCCGCCAAGAGGTCGGGCGACAGAAACGGAAAAGCATCCGCACCGCCAAAATGACGATAGACCACTTCGCTGACCGAGGCTGCGTCAGGATTACAGATCAGATGGCTGGGGGTTAAATCTGCGTCGCGCGCGTGCTGCCGATGCGTAAAAACGCGCCCCGCCTTAGGATGTGACGGCAAACAGGTGAGGGTATCGTGGGGGCCAATGTCCAGGGCCGAGTCCTGAATATCCTTGGGGTGGGCGAATAAAACATCATCTACCTCGCCTGCGGCCTTGAGCAGCGTGGCGCTGACAATACCATCGAGGTCGCTGCGGGTAATCAGGCGACGGCCAGCGCTCATGCAATAAGAATCCCGTGTAGATAAAATTTATAGGCTTGAAGAAATACCCTTATAAGATTCTAGCCCCAGAGCGGTGAAGATAGCTTTAAAAATAGGATAAATGCCAGCCATTAAGGGGCAAAACCCTGTTTTCTTACTAGTGACGCTGCAGATGATCGCGCAGTTGATACCACAG
>JAIXUW010000141.1 GCA_027483355.1 Alphaproteobacteria bacterium | reverse complement strand
TGTATTATCCCACGCCCCCCGCGCCTGCGCCGATTTCAAATCGCTGCCGTGCCAGCCATAGATATTGGTAAAGATGCGGTCTTTATCCTGCAAAGCCATGATTATTTCCCCGCCTTTTTAATGCCGGCTTTTTCAGCCTGATCGAACAGCGACGTGGCCCCTACTTCGGAGGTCGAGCCCTGTCGGCCGATCTGCGAGCCTTTTTTGGGTTTCTCGCCACGCTTGAGCATCTCGATCACCTCGACGACGTTTTGCGCATTCAGGTCTTCGTAAAACTCGTCACCATTGTACTGAACCACCGGCGCATTGACGCAAGCACCCAGACATTCGACGTCAGTAATCGTGAACTGACCATCAGGCGTTGTCTCGCCCAGTTTGATGCCGAGATGCTTTTCGCAAGCCCCCACAACATCGGATGACCCGCGCAACCAGCACGGCGTCGTCGTGCAGAACTGCAGGTGGTGTTTACCGCGTGGGGCCAGGTTGTACATGGTATAGAAAGTGGCGACCTCGAAGACCTTGATCTTGGGCATTTCAAGGATACGGGCGATTTCTTCCATCGCGGCTTCGGGTATCCAATTGTCGTGCTGCTGCTGCGCCAGCCACAGCAAGGGCATCACGGCGCTCGCCTGGCGGCCTTTGGGATATTTCGCCACCAACTCGGCAATTTTTTTGTGGTTCGCTTCGGTGAAGGTGAAGCTGGCGGGTTGTTCAAAATAGCTGTGAAGTGCGCCGGCGCTCATCGGTCAATCTCCCCGAAGACAACATCCATGGAGCCGATGATCGATACCGCATCGGCCAGCATATGTCCTTTTGACATGAAATCCATCCCCTGCAGGTGGGCAAAACCGGGGGCGCGAATGTGGCAGCGATACGGTTTGTTGCTGCCGTCAGCCACCAGATAAACGCCGAATTCACCCTTGGGTGCCTCAACGGCGGTATAGGTCTCGCCCGCCGGGACGTGGTACCCTTCGGTATAAAGCTTGAAATGGTGGATCAGCGCTTCCATCGAGTTTTTCATCTCGGCGCGCTTGGGCGGAGTCACTTTGCGGTCGTCGACCATGACGGGGCCGCCCGGCATTTTCTCAATCGCCTGTTTCATGATGCGGCAACTTTGGCGCATTTCCTCGACCCGCACCAGATAGCGAGCATAGCAATCGCCCGTGGTGCCGGTGGGGATATCAAAATCCATATCAGCATAGCAATCATAGGGTCGGGCTTTACGCAGATCCCACGGCACGCCACTTGCCCGCAGCATAGGGCCGGTAAAGCCCCAATCCAGCGCCTCGCGCTTGGACACGATGCCGATATCGACGGTGCGCTGTTTAAAGATGCGGTTTTCGCTGAGCAGGCTATCCATGTCGTTGATGAATTCCAGCACGCTATCGGCGAAGTAATACATATCTTCGGCCAGACCCACGGGCATATCCTGATGCACACCACCGGGGCGGAAGTAATTCGCGTGCAGACGCGCGCCACAGACACGCTCGTAGAATTCCATTCCCTTTTCGCGTTCTTCGAAACCCCAGAGGGCCGGCGTCAGCGCGCCCACATCCAGCGCATAAGTGGTCAGGTTGAGAATGTGGTTAATGACGCGGCCCAGTTCCGCGAACAACACACGAATATGCTGCGCACGCGGTGGCACGGTGATTTTCAGCAGCTTCTCGATGGCCAGGGCAAAAGCGTGTTCCTGATTCATCGGCGCCACGTAATCGAGACGGTCGAAATACGGCAAGGCCTGCATATAGGTTTTATGTTCGATCAGCTTTTCAGTGCCGCGATGCAAAAGGCCGATGTGCGGATCGGCGCGTTTGACCAGCTCGCCTTCCATTTCAAGGATCAGACGTAAAACGCCGTGGGCCGCCGGGTGCTGTGGACCGAAGTTAATGGTATAAGGCTGAATGTTGCCGTCCGCCTGATCGACGTCGTGCTGTTGGTTGGCGATGGTCATTGCGCTTTTTTCTCCAACAGTTCGGCGCCGATTTTCGGCTTGGCGGCTTTTTCATCACCAGGCAGCTGCACGGCCGTCATGCCTTCCCACGGGCTGATGAAATCGAAATTGCGATAGTCTTGTGCCAGTTGTACGGGTTCGTAAACGACGCGCTTTTGGGTTTCGTCATAGCGCATCTCGACAAAGCCGGTCAGCGGGAAATCTTTACGCAAAGGGTGCCCTTCAAAGCCATAGTCGGTGAGAATACGGCGTAGATCAGGGTGTTCGTTAAAATAGATGCCGTACATATCCCATACTTCGCGCTCATACCAATTGGCCGCACTAAAGATGGACGTCACACTGTCAATCGCTGTCGTCTCGTCGGTGCGGACTTTGACGGTGACGCGGAAGTTGTGCTTGAGCGAAAGCAACTGATAGACCACTTCAAATCGTTCATCACGATCCGGGTAATCGACGCCGCAGACATCAACCAACTGGCGGAAATCGCAATTGGCGTCATTAAGCAGGAAGGTCAAAAAACGCCGCAGGCCTTCGCGGCGTACGGTAAAGCACAGCTCATCTTGATGCATTTCCTTTTTCAGGATCTGCGCCTGCATACTGGCGTCGATATATTCGCCCAGATTTTCGAGGTTTTCGACCGACATCAGCGCACCAACCTTGTGTCTTCACGTTGGATTTTCTTTTGCAGTTGCAAAATGCCGTAGACAAGCGCCTCGGCCGTCGGTGGGCAACCGGGCACGTAAATATCAACCGGCACGATGCGGTCACAGCCACGCACCACCGAATAAGAATAGTGATAGTACCCGCCGCCATTGGCGCAGGAACCCATCGAAATCACCCAGCGCGGTTCTGCCATCTGGTCGTAAACCTTACGCAAGGCCGGCGCCATTTTATTGGTGAGTGTGCCTGCTACGATCATCACATCCGACTGACGGGGCGATGGGCGCGGAATGACGCCGAAACGGTCAAGGTCATAACGGCTCATATAGCTATGGATCATTTCAACCGCGCAGCAGGCCAGACCAAAGGTCATCGGCCAGAGCGAGCCGGTGCGCGCCCAATCCAGCAACTTATCCATTTGCGCCACCACAAAGCCTTTGCTTTGCAGCTCGCCGGTGGCGGCATTGATGATCGCGTCTTGCGCCGGGCCGGGCGGCACGGTCAGCAGCGATGTGGGGGGTTGGAGTTTCATGTGTTATTTACTCCCAATCGAGGGCGCCTTTGCGCCACTCGTAGATAAAGCCAATGGTCAGAACGCCCAGGAAAACCATCATCGACCAGAAACCGTAAAGACCGATGCTGCCCAGCGTCACCGCCCAGGGGAAAAGAAACGCGATCTCGAGATCGAAAATAATGAACAGGATTGAGACCAGATAAAATCGCACATCAAATTTGCTGCGCGCATCGCCAAAGGGCTCGAAGCCGCATTCATAGGCCGACAATTTTTCGGCATCCGGTTTTTGCTTCGCGGCAATAAACGATGCCAGCACCATCACGCAAGCCAGACCCGTCGCGATCACCAAAAACACGACGATCGGCAAATAATTGAGCAGAAGTTCTTGTGGAGCCATTCTAAAACCGCCTGAACCCGAGAACCGGGCGATGTTGGGCCAAGGCGCCCCATGGGGTGAGTCGCCAGACGGTATCAATTTAGTCTTTAGCGCGGGCGAAAGAAAGGGTCTATGTATTGATAATGAACGATTTTTATCCTCTCTCAGCGGACTGAAAGAGGACCAAAAACGTCGGAGATAGGGGATAAAATGTCTTCAGGGAAATGGCGCGAGTGACGGGACTTGAACCCGCGGCCTCATGCGTGACAGGCATGCGCTCTAACCAGCTGAGCTACACCCGCCAATTCCGTGAAGTGACACTTTGTGACTGTTTTGACCGGTAAAGTCAACGGGGAAAATCCGGCACTGAAAATACGACGCACACACTACCAATCAATCATCTTAAAATATTGATATAATTGATTTTTATAAAAAGCTGTCTGCTTCATGGCTGAACGGCTGAAAGCCACTGTGGCATCAATGCAGCTGTTAGCGCCGCTACAGACTCGCTTTTGTCAAAATTCGGTCTGGGCATATATGCAAATTTCTACCGTCACGAGAACCCTGCCCCGCCAAAAAAAAGACCCCGCCACAAAGGGCGGGGTTTTAAGTAGGTTACGGAGAGGGTCGTTCTTATTGCGTAAATCTGGCCGAGGCCGAGACGTTGATATTGGCAGCGGCTGCCGGAGTTGTCGCCTCGCCACGGGGGGCTGTCGTGTTGAAAGACGCGCTGACGGGGGTACAGGTCGCCGTCAACAGGGTTGGATACATATCAAGCATCTGGAAGAGACGGCCACGGAAACCATAGCTGGTCACTTCGCAACGGTTGATGCCAGGTGCAATCTCGTTCACTTCAACGTCACTGACGTAAAAAGGATTGCCACGCGCCAGCACCGCCCAGATATTGTGAGCAAAGCTTTGGCGAACACGGAAGTTAACGCCGGTACCGGCACAATCGATAGTACGGCAACCACGCACGCCAAATTCGTTGGCTTCGCCACCGATTTCTTCTGCGTTGGTCAAATACAGGGTTTCGTTGCTCTTGAAGTTAACAGCCATACCAATACCATCGACGATGGGGGTATAGATGACTTCGCGGGCAGGCGCGCCCACGGGACCGGGCAATGCCCCTGAAACTGCAAACAGGGACAACGCGCTCATAGCATAGGCGCGCCATTTGATCAGCTTCTTCTCGCCCGTTTCTTTGTCTTTTTTGCTGCAGATTTTATTGAATAGATTCATGTAGCCGCGGCCAACCTTGAAGGCAAAATCAAAGACGGGTTTGCCAGCGCCATAAATGCTCTTGCCGATTTTCGTGCAAACACGCGCAAAACTATTGATGTTTCTGGCCGCTTCGCGGACAGCTTTAGTGTCCGTGATGATGTTGCCAACTTTCTTAGCGCCAGCGGCTTCGGCTTGACCCGCCGCCGTTTGTTCTTGCAGTTCACGCGCTTCGCGCATCAGTCTATCAAGTTTTTGCTGTTCGGTTTCTTTGGTCATCTGTTCTCTCCGTTATTAAGTGTTGGTTTGATTTACCCTTAGGCAGGTTTTGCAACCGGCGTGGGCTTATTATTTTTCTTTTGGTTTTCGTTAGCAGGACCGCTGGCGGTTTCCGTCTGAGGGATAAACTGCATATCGGTTGTCTGCGTGGCTTTGTCGTAGCTGACTTTGACGATGCCTGGTGTGTCCGGCGTTTGCAGCAATAGATCAGCCACATCAGAGGTAATATTACGCTCGATGAAGTTAATGATACCGCGGGCACCGTTTCGGGGATCATAAACGCCGCCGCCTTGGCCTTCTTCACCTTTGTAAGCGCACATGGCCTTTTTGTCCTCTTCAGACATTTCGACAGTGACACCCTTTTCGGCAATCCAGCCATTCAGCTCTTTCAGGGTCTTGCCGGCGATCATCATGATCTCAGGTTCGCCCAGGCGGTTGAAGCAGAAGATGCCGGTAAAGCGGTTAAGGAACTCGGGACGGAAGCCTTTAGAGTTGCCATCATTGTCCTGACTGGGATCCCACAGGTCTTTCAGCGCCAGTTCTTTTGCTTCATCGAACGACAGGCTTTCATCCAGGAAGTATTTGGCACCCACGTTCGAGGTCAGGATGTTGATTGAGTTTGCAAAAGACGATGGAATACCGTGGTTGTCGGTAAGACGTCCTTCATCCAGAATTTGCAAAAAGAGGTCAAAAACCGACTTGTTGGCTTTTTCGACTTCGTCAAAAACGTTCACGCAATAGGGCTGACGACGCATATTGTTGGTAAGAATACCACCCGCTTCATAGCCTTCATAACCTGGCGGGGAGCCGATCAGCTTGGCAGCCGCGTGCTTTTCCATGTATTCGGACATATCGTATACTTGCAACGCACGCTCATCACCGAACAACGCCTCAGCCAAGGCCTTGGC
>JAIXUW010000284.1 GCA_027483355.1 Alphaproteobacteria bacterium | reverse complement strand
TTATGCTGGCAAAGTGTGCTGGGGCGCGTCGATATACCGGCCGATGTTCCTTTTGCAGCCCTTGGTGGCGACTCCTTTAACGCTCTACGCCTTATTTTGCTGGCTGATGAGGCGGGTATCGCGCTCGGCTCTGATTTTATTGCCCGTCACCCAACCTTAAACGCGCAAGCTCGTAACCTCCACACCTTGCGGGATCAGGGCGATGTTATGACGGGCGATCAACTACGCGATGATATCGCACGGCATTTCCCGTTGCCGGTGGTTTCAAATGCCGATAGAGCGAGCGTACCTGTACGTGATGTTCTATTTACCGGGGCAACTGGATTCTTAGGGCGCCGCTTGTTGCAAGTATTGCTTGCCCGTACAGACTGGACATTTCATCTCATCGTGCGGGATAACGATAGCGCTGCGGCCTGGCAGCGGCTGGGTTTTGACGATAATCATCGTGACCGTCTCCGTCTTGTTCAGGGGGACGTTGCCCAGGAAAATCTGGGTCTTGATGCGCAGACATGGAATATACTCGCGGACCGTATTGACGCTATCATTCATTGCGCGGCTGTCGTCAATATGACGTCAACCTATAACGCGTTAAAGGATGCCAATGTGCGCAGCGTGCATAGCCTTTTGTTACTGGCCAGCACGGGTAAGGCTAAGATCATCCATCATGCTTCAACCTTGTCCGTTTTTGTGGCCACCGACCGTAATACAGGCATTGCACGTGAGGATGACTTACTGGAGGCACCTCAAAATGTCTATGGTGGCTATGCGCAAAGCAAATGGGCAGCAGAAGCATTAATCACAAATTCGACCGCACCTGCGGCGACTTATCGTCTGGGTTTGATCACGGGCGATAGTACAACGGCTGCTTGTTCAAAGCATGATTTCCTCCGCACTTTCATGAAGGGCCTCACCAGCCTTGGCCATGTGCCCGCAGGCGCGCATGAGGGGTTGATGGTTGATGTAACCCCGGTCGACTACGCCGCTGATATGATGGCCGCCGGTATCATCAATAATGCGACCGGTGTCATGCATATTGCCAACCGCTATGGATTTTCACTGGAGCAAATTATCAAGGCATTGATACGGGCTGGCCATACCATCACGCCGCTGACACCACAACATTGGCGCAGCTGGATCGAGAGGCGCAACGCTACACATGCGCCATCGGCTGAAGAAAGCGCTTCTATCATGGCTCTTTGTCGTCTCATGGACCAAGAAACATTTGCGCGTCAGCGCACCATGGATATTTTCCAGGCTACCGGTATATCATTTGATACGACACGTATGCAGAACCATGCCGGAAAATTATGGCGCGAGCCGCCGGTAGCAGATGACCGCTTGCTGGATCTCTATGTGCGTGAATTTGACCTGCGGCCTATACCCGCAAAAAAGTCGCTGGCTATTTGATCAACAGCCTTGATGGCCGCTTGCAGGCGCGTTTCCCCCTGTCCGCCAATAACGGCATAGGGGCGGCCATGATTTTCAAGTGTTGCGCGACAGTCGTCAAAAAATGCCTGCCCGCGCCCTTCAAAATAGCGTACGTCGTCCGCAATCCAGGGCAGGTCTGGTGCGAGCAATAGATAGAAATCACAAGGCTGCGCACGCGCGGCAGCATCGACGCTATCGTGGCTGCAGCTGAACAGCCAGCGCGTCCAGATGGTAGTGGACAGGGCATCTGTATCGGTAAATAACAGGCGGTTGGCCGTGTCCAGCCCTTGTTTAATGAGGCTTTGCTGGCCCTGTGCAATCAGCGGCATATCTTCAAGCGTGATATTTTTTTGACCTTCGATCACTTGCCGCGCAAATTCGGGGATGCCCACGGTCTGATAATGGGCGGCCAGTTGTTGTGTCAGGGTGCTTTTCCCCGTCGACTCCGGCCCGAAGACGCAGATCTTTAAAGTATAATCCCGCCGCGCCGCTGCCGCCAGCAAATGCCAATGCGTATAGATATTGCGCCGGATCATCGTGGCGGATACAGGCACCGCTGCGCGTGCGATGTCAAAAGCCACAAAGGTGGCGGCAAGCTCTTGTGCCAGTCGCGCGCCATAATATTCGGAGGCGATCACCGTATCAATTTTTTCAGGTAACAAAGCCGTCAGGCTTTCTCTCCAGATATCCCAGAATTGCGGGTGGTGGGCGGGGTCTTGCGGGTTGGGTTCTGGCAGGTGCAGGACCACCGCATCGGGGACCGTTTCAGCAATCCAGCGGCAACGATCTTCGGCTGGCACCCAAGCATCTGGGATGTGATCAACCACCACATAGAGACGGTCAACCTGGCCCTGGGCAAAAAACAGCAAAGCTTCATGCCCACGGTGCAGCGGCATGAATTTACCCAGAACGAGTCCTGTTTTATAAACGCCCATAAATAATGTGCCATCGCAGCTGGAAAATTGAATAACCATGATATATGCTAGCAACCTGATAATCCATCCCAATCCAAATAATAGGTCGATATGTTTGGTACGGCAACCTATCCCCATATGCCTGCAACGTTCCTGACCGACCCCTCTGTGTGGGATGCGTACATCGGGGAGGTCTGGCATGCCGTGCTGAGATCACTTGCACTGCCCCCGCATGCAACCGTTATTGAAGTCGCACCAGGGTCATCGGCCAAAATCGGCCATGCGCTGGCGCATCTCGGTTTTTGCGGCGATCTGCATATTGTCGAGGCTGCGCCAAATGCACTTGAGGCGTTGTTGCCAAAATACCGCACGTTATTGCCCCGCGCGCGATTGCATACCCACCCGCAAAGTCTTTCTGCTGCCTATAACGGTCTACCCCGACAGCCTGATGTGATTGTCGCCAGTCACGTGCTTGACGATATGCTGCTCGCTTGTGCCCGTACGCCCGCAACATTTGAGTGGGCAAACCGTTACAGCGATCATATCAACAGCGCGACAACACAGGCTTGGCAGGTTATATCGGTTAACGTGCAAACGCTTGATGACGCCATCAAAAGCACGGTCGCCGAAGCCCTACAGGCGATTATTACGCTTGCGCCGCGTCACATTGTGATGAGCCAGTATCCAAGCGCCACGCTGCGCGATAACAATCTTGAAGCCCTGAATCAGGCCGCCCTTAAAGTGTTTGATGGGGTCGCGCGCGCCGTACAAGAAAGCTTTGCGATCCAGGATTGCACACCACAGCTTATGCAATTGCCGCATTACAATAATCAGCATATCGGACTGCATGTGCTTAATCCGCGCTACTGGCTGTCATGCACGCGCAGGCTCTAATCACCCGCTATCTCTCGCCACAGCCAGGCGCTTGCCAGCGTCTGGGCAGTGCCATTTTTGTTGAAACGCCGCTTTTTCGCGCCAAAAAGACCTGTCATCCGGTGTATATCAACCCCGCGGCTTATATGCGCATTTTTGCCTGTGATGACATACCCTCGTGGGATGAGATGGCGAAGGCGCTGACTATCCTTTTCAGTACCACCATCGAGCCTGAACACGGCACCGGCGAGGTCGTTGCCACCGCCTATGTAGACCGCCAGAGTGATCCGCTTGATCTTTCTCTCTCCGGTAACCTGGGCTCTGGCCGTGCCTATTACTGCGGAGCGCACTTTAACATCAAGGGCGAGCGTACACCATTGGCCACCGCCAAGGAGAAAAAGTTTTCCGATGGCTTTGTTGAAATGGAGCGCGCCATGTGGGAGACGCTGGTGGCCAATGGCCTGCAAGGAAGCATCACCACAGGCCTGAACGAGGTACTGGCGATCATTGATATGAATGACACCTGCAGCGTGGGCTGGCGCGATCATCCGGTGAAACGTGCCAAGGTGATCCGCCTTGACGATGGCTGCCTTGACCGTGTGACGCATGTGTTTCATCAGCCCCGTCCGCTGCCTGCACAAGAGCTGCGGAACGTGGCGCGCTGTTACGGGCAGCTTGAGGCGGATAAATTTTGTGCGCGCATTGTCCATGGTACATGGTCACCCGGCAATATCTCCCTTGGCGGTCACCTGATTGATTTTGATACGGTCTGCGCCACCAAGGGGCGCGCACCCACCTATAGTTCTACCCGCTGGTATCATCAAAACCGCTTTGGTTTTGAAAAGGGCGGTCAGACCACCATTTTGCAGGCGCTCGCCAAAGATAATTCTATTAATGTTGATGCAGTGCGTGGTGACGATCTGGCGGATGAACTTGAACGTACTTTGTCAAAGCATCTGGCTTATGGCTTTATTGCCCTGATGGGGTTTGATAGTGCGCCCGCACTCTATGATTGTTATGCGGATGATGTCGATGCTGTATGCGCATTGTGGCAGGAACTGGCGCGCAACGGGTATGACTGTCCACCGGCCTATATTCTCAAAGACACCCGTGCCAATCATCTCCACGTCTTTGATACAGCGGCTTTTATGGCGGCCTATCCGCTGTTGTTGAGACACAAGGCTTACAATCATAGCGAAGCCCTTGCCCTGATGCGTGATGAAGCAACCGGTGAAGAGATTCTTGCCGGGCGTCTGGCGGCGGCACCCCCCACTGAAGTTGAAAAGCCTTATCAGGATGCTGTTGATGCTGTCATTGGCCCGTATATGGTGGATAACGTGGACACGCTTAACATGCTGGACATGGCGGCCCTGTCTTTTGTGCGCAAATACGACCGGCTGTTTCATATCCTGCAGCAATCATCGGGCATGGATCTTGCCCGTATCGAAGCGCAAGCGCTGTTACGCAACGAAGATCGCCGCGCCTTGTTTCCCGCGCTGACTGCAACCTTTCGGCTGGCAGAAAATGTTGATGCTCTCACTCCGGCTCACCTCAGTCAGATCATGACCGGATTGATCGAATCAAGTCTGCGCCCGCTTGACGCGAGAGCCCGAGAAGCGCGCTGGGGGATGCAGGTTTTCAGGGAAGGTGCCTTTTGGCTCGAACTGGACGGAACGGGCGGGTGCCGTCCGACCTTCGCTTCTTATGTTTCGATGCCTCAACCGACTGAAATTGAATGGAATAATGTAAAATACCGCTTGGATGCCACCGGGCATGGCCCCAGGATTGAGACCTCTGTTTTAATGCCCCACATGGGGCGGATTGCCTCTTTACAGATGTCTGCACCTCGTATATATTCTCAAAATGAGCATATTAGCCTGACCCCTGTTTAAACGGAAAAGTCATGACCAGCAACAGCAGCAAAATTCTTGCCGATCGCATTGAGCGCGCCATTGAAATGGAAATTACTCGTCGCATGGGCACTGTCAGTAATCCCGTGCTGCGCGCATCCATTCAGGATCTGTTGCGTGAAGACGTGAACGCACGCATCCTGCGGGCCCTTTCGGCCAATCCGCCAAAGACGATTGATATCGTCGCCGCCGTCGAGCAAAGCATGAACGACCTTGCCAGCAGTGTTAAAAGCCTCAAAGGTAATGGGCAAAGCCTCAAGGGCAATTTTAAAAGTGCCGGCACCAGCGACGATAACGGCGGCAAGACAACAGATAGCGGCAGCAAGACCCGCAGTCGCCCATCTCCCACTTCCGACTACGGTGGCAAAGGGCGCGACCACGGCGGCAAGTAAACGTCACGGCGCGTCCACCCATAAATAAACGGCGCTGCTAGAAGCGTCTTAGGCCTCTAGATATGGCTCTCCCATCTCTACTTCCGGGTCTGCTTGCGCTTGGCAAACCACCCACGCCCGTAGCTCGTGCAGATTTCGGTGTTTTTCGGGATCGGGCGGGTGGCCTCCAGGGTGTGGTAGATGCTGCCGTCGTCTTCTTCCCAGGAAATATCCGCGTTCGGGTTTTCGGCATGGTTGCAAAAAGCCATGATCCCCATGACGATGAAGCAGCTTTTGTTCGGTGTTTCGATGTGAAAGAGTTTGCGCTGGCTGGGTGAAAGCGCTTCTACCTTGAATTTGTAATCATGCAGAATAGTTTTTTCAGCGTAGGTCGTTGCCCTCTCATCGAGTAGGATGGCGGGTGTCATCTCCAGTATCTCTCCCTCAGCGATGTCACCTGTACAAAATACCCCTCGGCCTTTCTGCGCGGTCTCTTTCAGATAAAGGCCTTTTTTACGGTCTAGCGTATAGATATCTTGCTGGGGCATAGCAATCCTGCGGTTGGAGAACACGGTTTCTGCGTGTCTTTATCTGAAATGAGTGGATTCTATGCGCTGGATAAGGCGGTCGATGGCCTTTAACTCGTTCAGCCAATCGTCCGGGAACTTCAGCTTTTTGGTAGCGCGATATTCGATAAGTCCTGCGCGGGCGATGTTCAAGTGGTCCACCGCTTTCTCGTATTCCAGCAGTTTGAGATAAATCTCGCCGAGATCCTTGTGGTACAGGCAGGCCATGATATTAAGCGATTTATCGCGTGCATCGAGGGCCAGTATCGCCTGGCAGGTTTCCTCGGCCAGCGGATAGTCTTTGCGGCGCATGGCGCTGTTGAGCTTATCGCGCAGATCGGCCAGTAGATTGACGTGCTTGCGGTTGTCTTTGCCTGACATGGTTTAATCCTTGAGGTGCTGGGCGACGACTTTCAGAAAAACCGCGCCGTATTTTTCCAGCTTGCTATAGCCTACGCCATGGATCGCCGCCATCAGGGCCATGGTATCGGGTTTGACCGTCGCCATATCATGCAGGGTTTTATCATGAAAAATAACATACGGGGGCACGTTTTGCGCCCGTGCCAGTTCCATCCGGGTCTCTTTAAGAGCCCGCAGCAGACTTTCGTCGCCGGTAAAATCCACGGCGGCGCTGCGTCTGCCGGTGGTTGACTTGGTCTGGCGTTTGTCGGCCTTGCGCAGGCGTAAGCTTTTCTTTTCACGCAAGAAAGCCATGCCCTGATCGGTCAGGCGCAGACCGCCATGCTCAACCTCGGCGGCCAGCAGGTTAAAGGCGATCAGCTGGCGAAAAACCGCCTGCCATTCGGCCTTGCCCAGATCGGCGCCGATGCCAAAGGTGCTGAGTTTGTCATGGCCAAAGCGCTGCATCCGCTCATCCGTTTTGCCGATCAGGACATCGGTTAAATAACCAATGCCAAAACGTTGTTCAGTGCGATAAACAACCGAGAGCGCTTTTTGCGCAGCGATGGTGCCGTCAAACGTTTCGGGCGGCGTCTGGCAGGTATCGCAATTGCCGCAAGGGGTGGCATGATCGCCGAAATAATCCAGTATCACCTGACGCCGGCAGCCCACGGTCTCGCACAGGCCCAGTAGCGCATTCAGCTTTTGGTGTTCGATGCGCTTTTGCGCCGGTGGCGCGTTGGATTCTTCGATGAAATTGCGCTGCATGGCGGCGTCCTGCGCGCCATAAATCATCAGCGCATTGGCGGGCAGCCCGTCGCGGCCCGCCCGACCGGTTTCCTGGTAATAAGCTTCGATATTCTTGGGGATGGTCATATGCGCCACAAAACGCACATCCGGCTTGTCGATACCCATGCCAAAGGCAATGGTGGCCACCATAATGATCTTTTCTTCTTTTAAAAAGCGTTGCTGGTTGTCGGTGCGTTTGTCTGCGGGCAGACCCGCGTGATAGGGCAGGGCGTTAAACCCTTCGGCGCATAGCCAATCGGCGGTTTCCTCCACCAGTTTGCGTGACAGGCAATAAACAATACCGCTGTCCTCGGCGTGATTGTCCTTGATAAAGCGCAGTACTTGCGCCCGGGCGTTATCCTTGCTGGCGATGCTGTAATGAATATTTGGCCGGTCAAAACCGGCAATAAAGGCGCGGCCCTCCTGCAATTGTAGGCAATCGATGATATCCTGCCGCGTCGGCGCATCGGCGGTGGCCGTCAAGGCGATACGTGGAATCTGCGGGTATCTTTGAGCCAGCAAGGACAGTTGTTTGTAATGCGGGCGAAAGTCATGCCCCCATTGTGACACGCAATGTGCTTCATCAATGGCAAACAGCGCCACCGGCACTTCATCCAGCAGGGCTAGAAAATCATCCATCAACAAACGCTCGGGCGCTACATAGACGAGATCAATCAAGCCGCGCAGCATCGCATCTTTGGTGCTGGCAATGCTGCCACCCGTCATGCTGGAATTGATGGCGGCCGCCCGTATGCCCAACTCTTTGAGCGCATCGACCTGATTTTGCATCAGCGCAATCAGTGGCGAGATGACAATACCCACACCCGCGCGCAACAGTGACGGGATCTGATAGCACAGCGATTTACCACCCCCCGTCGGCATCAAGACAAAAGCGTGCCCGCCCGCCGTGACGTGTTCAATCACCTGGCCTTGCGTGCCGCGAAAGGCATCGAAACCATAGGTCTTTTGCAAAATATGCAGAGCCGGATCAACGGCGCGGGGCTGGAGCGTCTGGGGCATCTCTCTGTATAGCCTTTCCTGACGCTCAGAAAAGCACAGTTTTTAGAACGAATAAAGAACGATAAGGGGCTATTCCGCGTTTATTTCATCCGCCGCAGCAGCAGATGGTCCAGTGATAAAACGCCGGCCCCACTGACCGCCAGCCAGGTAAATACAGCCAGATAAGTAGCCTCCGGATTGCTGAGCAGATCATAAAGATCAGTAATTTCCATCCATTTGGCGCTGGCAATGGCAACCAGCATGATCACTGCCAAGCCGCCCGCCATAATGCGGGTGAAGAGACCAATCAACAGGAAAAGCCCGCCGACGAACTCCCAGCCGGCCACCGTGGGGGCCAGGATATGGGCGGCGGGAATGCCTAGGCTGGTAAAGAACTCGATGACATTCGGCAAGCTTTGCAATTTACCCCAGCCGCTCAGCATAAAGGTATAGCCAACAATGATGCGGGCCACCAAAACGCCTAGCCAAGGGATCTGTTCAGCAACACGCGTGGGCCAGAGAATAAGGACATTAAGCAGCTGCATGACGTGTCTCGCTTTGTGTGCGTTGATGAGAGTCTTGTGGCTTTGCCAGCAGTCCATGCTTTATCCAGCGTGAGAACCAGGGGGTCAGCATATCCGGATCGCTTATTTCAATATCGGTCAGACTCTCGCCGACGGTGGCACCCGCAAACAGCTTTTGCAGGACAGCATATTCTGTTGCGTCCAGATCCATGCGCCACATAACGTCATTGTGCCGGAAAACGGCAAGATAGGTGGTCAGGGCTTGCACAGCCGCCGGTTCTTTTTCGGCCAAGACAGCGGTGTAATAGGCATTGACGCTGTGATCAAAGCTGAATAATTGCAAAGCCTCGCGCGGCATGAGCTGCATATCCAACAAGTCATCCGGGGTGGTTTCTGCCAGATCCTCAGATGTCAGCGGCGCCGTTTCGGTGGCATCCATCAATTGGGCAATCGCGGTTTCCAGCCGGCACAATTCATCGGCAAAACCATCGACCGTCTCACGCGAAGCCACAAAGCCCGGTAAACCGGCAGCATAGCGGGCAATATTGAAATCTTGCGGTGTTTGGCTTTCCACAAAATCGACAATCAACTGATCGAAGGCCGTTCTGCCAAGATAATGCGCCAGCACCGGGTAATCTTCGCCCACCACATCACGCAAACGAAAGCGATAGGCGTTGATATAAACCCCCAGCTGATCGGCGGCAGCAAAATCTTGCTTGTCGATCACCCAGTCGCGGGCAGGGGAGACACGATCCGCGTCACCGGCCACAATTGTTTCATGCAACAGGTTTTGTAGATCTTTTAAGGTAACGGTCTGGCCAGGTGTGGATCTTGCCTTGGCCGTGGTCAGGGCGCCGCTGCCGATGAGCATCGGTTTTTGCGATGCCGCGCGCGCCTTATCCAGTTCTGCCTGCAAAACGGGGAATGCGGGAATGCGGTCATCCCATTCGATCATGGTGTTGGGTACCCGCCCGCTGCTATGAATGACATAGCGGTACAAATCCCACACGGCGTCAATCACATGATCGTCATGGGTATCGATGATATGCGTACCTTTATTGGTGTGGCCCGACAGGTGAATTTGCGCCACCTGATCCAGCGGCAGCGCGTCAATATAGGCCTTGGGGTCAAGGCCATGGTTATAGCACGACACATAGACGTTATTCACATCGAGTAACAAACCGCAGCCCGTGGCCTTGGCCATCTGTTGGATAAATTCAGCTTCCGGTATTTCGGACGCGGCGAATTCCAGATAGGTCGAGGGATTTTCCAGCGCGATGGGCCGCCCCAGATAGTCCTGCACCGCATGGATGCGCCCGATGATATGGGTCAAGGCTTCCTGCGTATAGGGGACAGGCAGCAGATCGTGCGTGTTGCGGTGGGCAACGCCCGTCCAGCACAGGTGATCGGAAATCCAGGCGGGTTTTACCCAATCGGCCAAAGCTTTCAGTTTTTGGAGGTATTCGGAATTGAGCGGATCGACCGTGCCGATCGATAGGGCCACGCCATGCATCACAATCGGATAGCGTTCTTTCAAGCGGGCGAGGTTGCGTTTGGCCCGGCCATCGGTATCCATGAAGTTTTCCGAGATGATTTCAAACCAGTCAACCGCTGGGCTGTGTTCGAAAATATAGGGGTAATGCTTGGCGCGCAGGCCCAAACCAAAACCGATATGCGGAAAAGAAGAACTATGCATAAACGCTATATACTTTAAAAAAAAGAAGGCGAGCGTGCCGAAACACGCTCGCCTGTCGCATTATTGGTTATTTGGGGTAGCAACACCGCCATCGGTGCGGCAGTCGCCATGGCCTTTGCATTCGTTCTTGCCATCGGCGCCATTGCCTTTGCAGGAATTGAGGCCTTTGCACGCGTGCTTTTCTTTGCCGTCAGCCGTTTTGCAATTGGCTTTTTCGACGCCGGTGCCCTGACAGCCACCTTTACCAGTGCAAGCGGCCTTGTCGTCGGCGCCCGCGAAGGCAGGGCTTGCTGCCAACATAGCGGTCGCCATCAGGCCCGCCAGTGCAGCGATGGCCATCTTTTTATTGCTGATCATTATTATATTCTCCGGGATACAGGTTAATTGAATATGTGGGCTTTTTTGTTGTTTCAAGCGTCACATACCCTTATTCGCCGGCTTTTGTATAAGGTTACACAAAATATAAAATTAGACGTCTGTCTGGATGGCCCCGCTTCACCAGCGTAATAAAAGCTTACCCGCCGTCGCGCCGATGCTGGCCAAACCTAATACAGGCAAAAAATGCAGAGCCAGCAAATGCAGGTATTCTTCGTTAGGGCATAAAAACCGCATCGCCAGCGCGCCAAAAGACGCGCAGGCCAGTAAACAAGCATAGCCGCTGGCGAGCCGTTGCGTTGTCGCGCCTTTCTTCAGCATATAGAGCATATATACCGATAAGACGCTTGAAATCGCGACCAACTCGACAATGCATTCATGCAGTAGATCTTCCACATGCAGATGTTCTTGGGGCGCAGTGCTGTACAGCGCGTTGACGGCATAATAGGCGATGAACCCAATCCAGCCGAGTGAAGCAACCGCTAAGAGACCTTTATTTTTGAACAATAACGGGCTTTGGGGCACCCGCAGATCCAGCGCCACATAAGATGCCACCAGGCCGATCATTATAAACAATAAGGCCTCCGCCATGATCGCCGATCCGCTGATAACCTCCATCATATCAGGCCTAAAGCCGATGTAACCACAAGCGCCTGCCAGAAAGATCGTGGCAAAGCCCCCCCACTGCAAGCTTGCCTGCAAGGCTGGCTTGACCGGTTGGGTGGCGGTTAAATTATCCGCCAGTGTATTGATGAGTTTATTCGTATCCATTTTTAATCAGCCATATTCTCATCGTTTCCAGCGACCGGTGGATGGAGACTTTAACCGCTGTTTCCGTCATGCCAAGCTTTTTAGCGACTTCTGCTGCGGTGTAACCCTCCAGTTTTGCCAAGGTCACGATATCTTTTTGTTTAGAGGTTAATTGCATCAAGGCCTGATGCAGGTCCTTGGTAAAGCCGTCATCAGAGTCATTCGTTGAGATAGCGGAAAAGGTTTCAATTTCTATGTTTGTTTCAGCATTATTATCGTGACGGTACATTTTACGCAGCGCATCGATCATTTTGTAGCGGGCAATACTGTAGAGCCAGCGATCAAAAGGCAACTGCGGCAAATAGGTGTGCCGCGCCGTATGCAGCGCCAGCAGAATTTCTTGCGTAATCTCTTCTATATTGTTTTTATTGAATAATCTGCGAGCGAGATAACGGCGGATGACCGGCACGAGGGCACCGAGCAGCTCTTGATAGGCGGCGCTGTCACCTTGCTGGGCCTGCTGCATCAGACGCCCCCAGCGTTGGACTTGATCAGCTTTAATATCAGATGCGTGAGGCATTTTAAAATAAACAGGGGGCAAAAACAGGGTGATGTGACCGTGCCATATCATAGAAGAGGTTCGCGCCAATAAACAGGCACCCACCGGCCAGGCTTAAAAATATTTTATAAAGCAGCCTGGCGATGTAACCTTTTAAGGGGATGTCTCGAATGCTTATCTCCTTAAATAATTTTGACATATGTCTGGGGTCTGCCTATATTAGGGCCATGAAACGTATCCAAAAAATAATGGCAGGCTTTGCTGCCGCCGCCGCGCTTACAGCGGGCGGGGTAGGCGGAGCCGTGACAATCGCCCTGCAGGATCAAGATAAAAACACGGCCCTCGCGCAGTGTCTGGCGGCGGCCACCCCCGATGCCGGCGGCGCCCCCGTTATTGTCGTGCCCGGTTTCATGAATAATGACTTTTATATGTCGTCGCTGCACACCCGTTTGCAGCAAGAAGGCTATACCGTCTATGGCTGGGGGGCGGGGCTCAACACTGGGCCCGATGCCGAGAATTTTTCGGCGCTTAGCGAACAGCTGGATCAGGTCTATGCCCGTCACCAGCAAAAAGTCGCCGTTGTCGGCTATAGCCTGGGCGGCGTCTACGCGCGTGAACTGGCGCGTATCAAACCTGATCAGATCAGCCACGTTGTGACTTTGGGTGCACCCTTTGGCATGACCGATGATGCGGGTGCGGTTGATCCGCAGGTGGCCAAGCTTTACCGCATCGTGCATGGGGTGGCGCCAGCGTCGCGCGCAGAACTTACCGCGCCGCCACCCGTGTCTACCGTATCGCTTTATTCCAAAAGCGATCGTGTGGTGCCCTGGACAGATAGCCAAACAACGCCCGGCCCGCAATCGGCCAATGTCGAAATCACGCAGGGCCACATCGCCATGCCCTTTAACCGCGAGGTGGGTGCGCTTACCGCGCATCTGATCCAGCCCAACCGCGCCATCACGCCGGCCACGCTGCCCTGCCGTCGACCATAGGGCTTTGATGCTGCGTCGCGATTTTACCACCCGCCAAGAGCTGATCGATTATGTAGCCAAGCTTGCCCCCTGGGCCGAGGGCACGGCCAGTACCGCCTTTATCGGCGGTCACACGGCCGCCATCGAAAAACTGCACGCTATCGATCCCATCAACTACGGCAATACGCGCAATTACCACGATGGTAAAATCACCCGCCTATCGCCTTATATCACCCATGGCATCATCGATCTCAACACGGTGCGCAACCACGCCCTGCGCCAGGTGCAACAGCCCGAGCAGATCACCAAGTTTATCCAGGAACTCGCCTGGCGCGATTTCTGGCGGCGGGCGCTGGCGCAAAATCCGCATTGGGCCTGGCAGGATATCGAGGATTATAAAACCGGCTGGCAAGCGAGCGACTATGCCGATGTGCTGCCCGATGATATTCAGCAGGGTAAAACCGGGGTCGCTGTCATTGACGCTTTCGCGCAAACGCTGACTGGTACCGGCTATCTCCACAACCACGCCCGGATGTATCTGGCCAGTTATATCGTCCATTTCCGCCGCATTAAATGGCAGGCGGGGGCAGCGTGGTTTTTGCGGCATCTGCTGGATGGTGATCTCGCCAGTAATAACCTCTCGTGGCAATGGATCGCCAGCACCTTCGCGGCCAAGCCTTATATTTTCAACCTCGAAAACGTCGACAAGTATTTTGGTGGCGCCGTCGATACCGCGCCCGCGCTTAATCAACCGCTCGATGCCGACTATGACAC
>JAIXUW010000307.1 GCA_027483355.1 Alphaproteobacteria bacterium | reverse complement strand
GCGATTCAGTATGATTGCGTTTTGAACGGTGTCGAACTGGCTTCGGGCGGCATTCGCAACCATATCCCCGAAGCGATGGAGAAAGCCTTCGAGATTGCGGGTTATCCGAAAGGTGCCGTGCAGGCGAAATTCGGCGGTATGTATAATGCCTTTAAATTTGGCGCGCCACCGCACGGCGGTTGCGCCTTTGGCATCGACCGCATGGTCATGTTCCTGGCCAACGAGCCGAACGTGCGCGAAGTGATTGCCTTCCCGATGAACCAGCAGGCCGAAGATTTGCTGATGGGTGCCCCTACCACAGTTGATCAGCATCAGCTGCGCGATGTTCACATCAAGCTGGAACTGCCCAAAGAAAAGCAAACGGTCGACACCGCTACTGCCAATAAGGTCGCCTGACGAATGGTGATCGCGTCGGATTATTATCGTACGACGCTCAACCCCACCGAAAGCCGGTCGCGGCCACCCTTGGCAGGCAGCCTGGAGGTGGATGTCTGCATCGTCGGCGCTGGCTTGGCGGGTATCAATCTCGCTTTGTCGCTGGTGGAACGTGGGAAGCGGGTGGTGGTGTTGGAGCGCGGCCGCGTCGGCCAAGAAGCCTCGGGCCGTAACGCCGGTTTCGTCGCGAAGGGCTTTGCGGCGGGTGATCTACCGCTCATCAGCAAGGCAGGCCTGGCGCACGCGCGCGAACTGATCGCGCTCACCAAGTCAGCGCGTAAATTGATCCGCAAGCGTATTGACGATTACCGCATCGATTGCGGCCCGGTGAAAGACGGCGTTCTGACTGTGTCCTGGCATGATGATCCGCAGAAAATGCAAGACCGCATCAACCGCGCCAATGACGCTTTTGATCTGGGTTATGAATTCTGGCCACGTTTGCGTGTCCGTGAGCATTGCAATACAGAGCAGTATTACGATGGGTCATACTCCCCGCATGACTTTCAGTTGAATCCGCTGAAATATCTGCTAGGCCTCGCCGCTGCGGCCGAAACCCACGGCGCCTTGATCTTCGAGAACAGCGAAGTGACCGACGTGGTCCGCGATGGCGCGCGGTGGAAGGCGCGGACGGTGGCGGGCATCGTCCATGCCAAGGATATCGTTCTTTGTGGTGCCGCCTCGATGGGGGGGCTATCGCGCCGATTGGCCTACGCCATGGCACCGGTGCGCACTTATATCATGGTATCGGCGCCGATGGATGAAAGCGTCTATGAACGCAGCATCAATACGCCGCTGGCCATTTACGATACGCGCTTTGCTTCGGATTATTACCGTCGCCTGCCCGATGGTCGCCTGTTATGGGGTGGCCGGGTATCGTTGTTTTCGCACCCCGCCAATATTGCTAGCTTATTGACGCAAGATGCGTTGAAAGTCTATCCGCAATTGCGCGACCATTTACGCGCTGAATTTGCCTGGGGTGGTGTCCTGGCCTATCCGCAGCACAAAATGCCTTTGCTGGCTCGTTTAAAAGACGGCTTGTGGTGTGCCACCGGCTTTGGCGGACACGGCATTTGTCCCACGGCCGTGGCGGGTGAGGTGCTGGCCGAAACGCTGGTGGCACCTGCGCTGGATCAGCGTCGTCTGCTGGAGCTTTTCGAAGATTTCAAACCCGGCTTTGTCGGCGGGCCTTTTGCCGCCGTGGGCGCACAAGTGATTTACCTGTGGTGGCGCCTGCGCGATCAGCTGGGTATTTAAGCTACGTCATTAAAAAGCGCTCATGACAACGTGCGCGGGGGTTTAGGTCGCGAGGGTGGGGTTATACGCTGCTCAGACTCCGAGAGGGGCTCTAGTCCCGCGATATTGCTCGCGTGCTCTGCACGACACCTATTATAAGTATCTATATTGTGCATTCTCTCTTCGTTCGCGAGCGGATTGAGCACCGGATTATTAGTTCTTATCTCGTTGTCATCGATGCATTCGGCGTATTGATGTTTCTTTTCTACCAAAGCGAGACGTGACTGACGGGCGTAGGGAAAACGCTCTTCGACGATCCGTATCAAGTTGAGATGATCCTCGCTGTAAGGCCGATCGGGTGTCCCAAGGCGCGTATTGAGCGGATGGTACATATCGAGAAAGGTACTGGCATACAGAGCCACGATCACCGCCTGTTCTTCGTTGCAGAAATCTTCAAAACGGCTATTGGCGGTCATTTCAGGTGCATAGTCATCGCACTTGACGGCGGCATGGTCAGGGTCATCATGCTGCCAGATATGGGCGAGTTCGTGCACAAACAAGCTTAGATGGGAAAGCAACGTGACGCCGTCAGTGTTGACAAACTCGTGATATCTATAGCGCGCGTGATCGCGGACATGATAGTGCTCATCAAGCAAATGGACGGTACGCTCGCCGGGGCTTACGTAGGCGCCCACGGTATCGGATGGTTTGGCATTGGGATGAAGATTATAATGGGTATCATCCGGGTGATAGGCCTTGCGTATGCTAGCGGTATCAAAATCAGGTCCGAAAATCGCACGCGCGAGTGCAGCCTCGCTCTCCGTCAAGGGGACGATGAGATCGGTGTAATCACTGGTGGCCAGTCTGGACGCGGTTGCCGGTGAGGGTGCTGCGGGTGCAACGGAGGAATGAACGCCCAGACCGCCGGCACCTGCTAGCACCGCGGCCGCCAGGCCGAGCTTTGCCATTTTCTGCCATGATGGTGGGAGGGTCTTGGTAAAAGCCTGAACTAGATGTTTTTTCTGCATCGCGGTGACGTGCCCACATCATGAATAATATTAAGAACATTATGAACAATATTGCTTAATATTAATTTAAAGCGCTGATAATAATGAATTAATTCTGCGGTGGAAGCGGCAGGAGGCGTTGCGTGGCGGCGATAATGCTCTCAGCCATGGTTTTGTCAGGCGTCTCGACCTTTTCTGTCAGTGGTTGTGCGGCGGGATCAGCAAGACAGCGTTGAATAACCGCCGTTTCTTCGTCTGCTGGTGCCGCTGCTGCCTGGATGACCGCATTGAAACGCACCGTGCAGCGATAAGCGCTCAGGTTTTTTCTTTCAATATTGAGCCGTGATGCCCGCGCCTGGGGAAATTGTCCCTCGACCACGCGCATCAGATATTCATTATCGGCGCGCGTACTGCTGCCCTGGCGTAGCAAGCGGATGGCATTGACGTTACGGGGATTGAGAAAATCCTCGGCATAATCGCCGACGATGCTGGCTTGCTGTTCGTTGCAATAATTTTTAAAGCGCGATTGCGGTGTCAGCATGTAATCATAAGTTTTGCAGATAGGTGCCCAGTTGCCGCGGTGCTGCCAGATATGCGTCATTTCATGCATATACAATTTGAAATCGTAATCGGTCGAGAGCGTCAGGTCGCGCACCCGCAAATCGGGTTCGAAAAAATAAATATGCCGTCCGGTGAGGGGGACCACGGCGGCCGGGTATTGAATGGCGCCACCCACCCAGGAACGCACATATTGTTTTCGGATATCGTCGGTGCGGAAATCTGGCCCGAAGAGAGATTGGGCAACCGCCGCTTCTTCCGGCGTCAGGGGGGCGTTGCCGGTGGCGGTGCCGAACACGGCAAAAGTGCCGGCCGTCGCCAGTGCCACAGCGCCAGCAGCACCACCCGCTGCCCATTTAAAACGGCGGCGCAGTTTCGGCGGGCGGGGTGTGACGGGTTTGCTAGGATCGGTCATGCGGCTGCAAAAAAGAGTGACGAAGTTTTTAAATCATGCGTTTAAACCCCTGCCAGCGCAATTCTTAAAATAGCAGGGCATTAATCCGGCAATAATTGTTCAAGGTGAGATAATTTAAATTGACATAAAGCTATAATAGATTTAAAGTTGAAAGCACTTTCAACATCTTTGTTTATGAGCCCATGCGCCCTCAGCCGTCTCGTTTGGTCTTCCATCGTCGTCTTGGCGCCCCTTTCGCCATGGCTTGCAGCCTGTTGGCAAGTGGTTGTGAACAGACATTGCTCGAGCCTGCGGATGCGCCCGTGACCGCCCCGGCTGCCACAGATACCTTCTGCGTGCCCTTGGTCGCCGGGGATAGTTTACGGCGAGAGTTCACCGATGTGACACGCAGTACCGATACGATGGCGCAGTTGCCTTTAACCGGGGTGCCGGTCCTGCGCGAAGTAACGGCATCGGGCATGAACGTCTGTCGGATTCAAAAAACCGATGACTATCTGGGTGCGTTTGATTCTACCGGGCGCATTTTATTGACACCGAATGTAGAGATGAATGTGATTGTGCATGAATATTTTCATGCCCATCAGCATCAGCAAGGGGTGAACGTTTTTCTTGATAGACCTGTGCTGACGGCGCGGGATGCGGTTTTTGCCAATCTTTTGATCGAAGCGACTACAGTTGCCTATGAACTCGCTTTTCAAAAAGAAGCCGACCTGCAAAGCGTGCCTTATGCGGGCGGTCGACAAACAGCGTCTAATAGCAGATCTACACGCCATTTGTTCAACGTTGCTTTCAGCGAAAAAATGCAAACCTATGGTGGCGTCGATACCCCGGATAGCCGCCGGGCGGCATTGGCCTATGCGGGTCAAAAGGTGGTGCTTTATTTGATGGCGCGTGGGGATGAGATGTGGGGCGATGCTTATGCGCGCCAGGCGGCCGTCATTAGTACGGGGTTACCCTTCGCACATGATGGCTGTAGTGCAACATATCGCGCCGCGCGCGCAGGCCTTTACCAAGGCATCGGCCACGTCAGTGAGAACTTAAATTTACTGCCGTCGGTTTATACCGGGCGCGATGCTGACCATTTTATCGCCCGTGATTTTGACCGTTTCATGCTGCTGAAAGATACCTACGCGGCTGCCAATCGGTG
>JAIXUW010000003.1 GCA_027483355.1 Alphaproteobacteria bacterium | reverse complement strand
GGAGTCATTGTGCTGGTGGGATATTTAATTGTGCAGCTGCGCCGGCAAGGTCGGCTGGAGGAGCGGGTGGATGATGCCAAACGCGGAAAGGCGGCCCTGGCGGCAGCGCACAAGGTGCGTGATCGCTTGCGCGGCGATGCTGGCTTTGCTGAACGGGTGCGCCGCCGCTTCAGCCGGTGATTTTTGCCTGATCTACGAGCCGGTTTACACGTCCACGGCCGATACGGCCGTCACACGCGCTGCCTGTGACCGTAACAATGCGGTCTGGTGGACGCTCTGTGCCGGTTTTAGTGCAGATAACGGGCCTGATGGGTCATGACCTTGATCAGCGTTGCTTCGGCATCGCGGTGGCGATGCTTGGCGGCATGGTCGCGCGGGGTCTGGCCCAGTTTGTCTTCCATGAAGACGCCGGCACCGGCGGCGAGCAGGGCGCCGATCATCTGGGTATTGCCGCTGGCAGCAGCAATGTGCAACACACCCTGGCCATTGAGCCGGTTGCGGGCCCCCAGCTGGGCGCCGCGCTTGATCAGAAAGCGGGCAACCGCGACATGGCCGTTTTCGACCGCCAGCATCAGGGGGCTGACGCCCAAGGGGTCACTGGGGGCATCGGGGCGGGCGCCTTGATCCATCAGCAGCGCCACCACATCGAGATGGCCGCAGCGGGCCGCTTCGTGCAGCGGGCGGCTGCCTTGCGCGTCGGCATGATCGGCCGAGGCGCCGTCATCGAGTAGCAGTTCCATGGTGAGGGCGTCGCCTTCACGCGCCAGCGTGTGCAGATAGCTTTCGCCCACCAAAGAGGGGCGGGCCGCACGCTGTAAGGTCGAGAAGAAGTCGCTGGTTTCGATATTAAAGTTATAAGCGATCAGATCGATGGTGTGTGATGGTGCTGTCATGGTGGCCTCCTGGGGGGTTGGAGAGGGTAGTGACAACGTGGGGCTAGACGAGATGTAGTGGTCCATTACAGTTTACACCACTAAATGCTGAATAATTTATTAACACCCGTATCTAATATTGCCGATGTTAAGAAAACGGCTCAGCGCCTGTTCTTGTTCCCGACCAGACAATTTTCATAGCGCATAATTTTTCTGTTCGGTGTTTAGATTTTTTGTCATGCTGCGTTGCGTTTTGTCTTTATGGTGATTGACCCGCGCCTTGATCTGGGGGATGCTCACTTCGTGAGATTACCGTAAAAAAACGAGGCGCTTGTCAGTGCCTCGCACAACTGAGGAGCTTTCAGATGGAAGATTTTGACCCGACCGAGATTATCGAAGCCGTCGAGCGTATTCGTGACGCCTTCAACCGCGCAGCGGAAGCGGACAGCGGCGCTGCCACCCCTTACTTCCAGCGTCTCGCACGCTCGATGGAAAAGCTGAAAGAGATTGAAAGCGATCCATCGCTGCTGGATAGCCAAGACCCGATGCGTCTGGTCATGCGGATGCTGCCCTTGGTGATGGATGTGCGCACAACCACCCAACGCCTGCAACAGCTCGCAGCGACTGATCCCAAAGCGGCCGCCACTCTGAAAACGCTGCGCGATGAAGTGCAGTTGGAGCTGCAAACGACGCTACCCAAATTAGGTGGCCTGATTGGCAATCTGCCCAAGTTCCCCGGCATGCCGGACCTGGGCGATTTCAACCGCCCGCAGCCGCCGCGTCCCGCACCAGAAGCGCCGAAGCCCGCCCCCGCGCCGAAGCCTAAGCGTAAAAAAGGTGGCGATGATTACAAACTGTAATCGCGCAAAACAATAGAGCAGATAAGAAAAGCCCCTCCGGAAACGGAGGGGCTTTTTTCTTTTGGGGCCAGCACCGATCAGAAGGGGGCGCTGGTACCCTGGCGTTTCAACAACAAGCGCAGCGAGTCCGCTGTAGTCTCGACTTTCTCGAGACTGCGCTCGAGTTGAGCGACATCCTGGCCATTGTGATTACTGACCACGACGGCCGCCTGATGGACAGATGCCATCAGGCCATTATCAAGCTGGCGTAAAAGATCTTCGCCGCGGCTCAAGTCTGCTTGATTAAGGGGTTCGCCGCTGTCTAAATTCGTTTTTATTTGATCTATGAAGCGGTTGGCCTCTGCCGCTTGGCGCCCGACCCCGTTGGCAAAAGATTTCATCAGTGATTGTGGCGTCATGGCGCGCACATCTGTCATGTCATTTATCCCTCAATTCGAATTCCCACCTTTTTACGCTAGCAGAAGAGGGTTAAAGCCCCCTTAACCCCCGGGGGTTCTGCCTGGAGTCCTTAAAGAAAGGCCTATTTTCGCGTGGGGAGAGGCGGATAAAGCCGCTTTTGGCGCTCCAGCAGGGCTTCACGCTCGCGCTGGAAGAGCCACTGGCGAATGCGCAGCTCCGCCACATTGTGTGTGGTCTCGCCGGCATAGGGGAGCGGCATGGCAAGGCCGGGGGTGTGGCTGAGGGGCGGTTTTGCCGGTGCAGGCAGAATGAGGTCGCGGGGGGCGACGGCCGCAAAAAAACGCTGCAGCTCGGCGGCGATTACCGGCGGTGCAGAGGCGGTCTTGGGCGGCTGGGCGTTCCACAGAAAAAGCATAGACAAAGTTTAGTCACACGGGCGCCCCGCGCCAAGCCTAAAAAACCGGCGGCGCGCGGCGGCCCCGCAACCAGCCGCGCATTTGTGCATAAAGCTGCAAACCTTGTTCGAGGTTGGCGCGGGCCATGCCACGCCGCACGCGACGGTCGCGGTCAAGCGCCGCACAACTGATGCCATAGCAGAGAATGTCGATCACCATGGAATGGCTGATCTGGGCGGGGGTGCAGGCGCGCGCCCAATCCATATAGGCGCCGGTAAGACGCCCCTGATCAACGCCGGCCGCCTGACCGCGCGCACCCGGCACGCGCTGCCAGTTGCTGACCGAGAGGCCCATACCGCGCCCCAGCGATTCATAGGCGGCGGCGATTTCAACGGCGGCGTCTTGTAGCACGGGGTTCAAGCCATCCCAGAGACGCGCATCGACAATGCGGCGACGACAACTGGCTTCACGGCTGCCGCCGCGGTCGCGCAGCTGCACGGGTTCAGTTGGGGCCAAAGCTTCTTGCCGGATATGGGGGGTGATGCTTTGCGCTTTGTCGCGCATGTGCCATTGCGGTTGCCAATCGTGCCAGGGATCGACCGGTTCACCGACGGTGCGGTTGATGGCGCGTGGCTGAGGGGGTTTAAGGTTGTCGTCATGCATGGCGGTTATCTCGCGCGGTGGCACCAATGATTAAACGGTTGTTATGCTGGAGCCGCGCGCGCCTTGCGGCAATGGCGGCCGGGCTATCGGGGGTAGGCGCGGTTGAAGGGGTGCCGGGACGGCCGAGGGCCTTTACGGGGGGTGTCGGCGCGGCGGCGCTGCTGCGCCGGGCCCGCAGGTTGCGTACCCGCCGGGTGGAACTTGATTGATAGCGATCCCAGCCGACAATGCGCTGGTGGCTGTCCACGCGTTTGCGTGCTTTTAAGGCGGCTAGGCCCGCGGCGATACGCTCGGCCTCGAGCCCCAGTTGCAGCGAGAGGGTGTCGGCGTCGAGCCCGGCGAGGCTGCCGGGTTGCTCATGCCGGCTGGCGTGGTCGAGAAGGGTCAGCCAGAGCGCCAACATCTCGGCGCGACTGAAACCCGCTTGTCGTGCGGCCACGGCCAACGCCACATCGTCGGGAAGGCCGTGGTAAACCCGAAACCATTTTCTGCGTGACATCTTGCCCTCCGTTCTTGTGAACCCAAGCGGCGCTGTCCGCGGCGGGTGGTAGATGCGTATCTATCGCCACCCCGCCGCAAAGCGGAGAGGCTGATCGCACCGGCGACCCGGCGCCGTGAACATCGAATCGCGGACATTTCAATTATTGCGTTATACGCAATTAAAAGTCTATATATAATTTATTTTTCGCAATATTTAATTATATCTACTTGTTATAAAGATGTTTTATCTTCTACTAAAAATTGCACTTTTATCACTTTCTTAAATCGTTTAGACTCAAAGGTATGACCGCTCGCTTGCATGACAAAATACGCCACTACCTCGATACGCTGCCGGGCCTGACGCAAAAGGGCCTGGCCGAGCGCATGGGCGTTAATCCGGCGGCGGTCAACCGGATGCTGCATGGTCGGCGCAACATCATGGCCGATGAATTGCCGATCATTGAAGATTACCTGGGTGTGCGTCTGGACCCGCGCGGGGGTGCCGAGGAATACAGCCAGAGCCCCAGCACGGGACCGCGCGGCTTTTCGGATGTGCGCCGCGATATCGAAGGATCGCCCGAGCTGCTGCCTGATGCTTTGCACGCGCTGCCGCCGGTGCCGGTTTTTGGCGGCAAACGCGGATCTGCCATTGTCGATTGGGTGGCGCGCCACCCGCATCAACTGGCGGTGCGCGAGGCCTATGCCCTTTACGTCGAAAGCGATGACATGCAGCCGCGCTATTATCGCGGCGAGATTGTCTATGTGCATCCGTCGCGCCCGCCAATGACCGGCAGCGATTGCGTCATTGAAACCGTCAAGGGTGAAGTTCT
>JAIXUW010000009.1 GCA_027483355.1 Alphaproteobacteria bacterium | reverse complement strand
GAACCGGCCAAGACAAACCCGCTGTTCGGTATGGACAACGTCGTCTGCACGCCGCACCTGGGTGCCTCCACCGTCGAAGCGCAGGAAAACGTGGCCCTGCAGGTAGCCGAACAAATGGCCGATTATCTGGTCAGCGGTGCGGTGACCAATGCCATCAATATGCCCTCGGTCTCGGCCGAAGATGCGCCGAAACTAAAACCCTATATGAAGCTGGCCGAATATCTGGGCCAGTTCGCCGGGCAGATTGTGGGCGAAGGCACCGTGCGCGAAATCAAGATTGATTTTGAAGGCGCCGTCTCGCGTCTCAACATCCGTCCACTGGTGTCACTGGTGCTGGCTGGTTTCATGCAGCCCTCCATGGAAGGCGTCAATATCGTCAGCGCCCCCGCCAAGGCCAAAGAGCTGGGTATCGCTATGACCGAAACCCGTCGCGACAAGGCCGATCCCTATCACACGCAACTGCGCGTGACGATCGTCACCGATAAGGGCAGCACCTGTGTGGCCGGCACCGTCTTTGGCGAAGATCAGGCGCGCATCGTCAATGTCGATGGCGTGCCAACCGAAGCGGGCTTTGGCGCGCATATGCTCTATGTGCGCAACCTCGACCAACCAGGCCTGATTGCCGGGGTCGGCAAACTGCTGGCCGATGCGGGCATCAACATCGCCGATTTCAATCTGGGTCGTATTGCGGGGCAAAATAAAGCCCTGGCGCTCGTCTCGGTGGATGACCCTATCCCCCATGATGTTATTGAGAAAATTGCGGCTCTCGCGCAAGTCGAGCGTGTACAGGCGCTGAAATTTTCGCTATAATAGAGATATGAAGGTTGGAACTTTCTTGAGTCTCTGCGCTTTTGCGCTTGTCCTCTGGGCTGCACCTGCGCCCGCAGAGGCAGGCTATGGCGATAACCGCACTGCCGGTACCCAGCCGCCTTCCTTTACCGCCTCGGCCATTCGCAGCCAGATTGTGCAAGCGCACAATGAAACCACGGGTGGCGTGCAACTCGCCTCGGCCGTGCCCACGCCGACGCAGCTTTTACCCGACGAAGCCGACCTGCCCTATGACCTCTCCGCCGCCCAGGCAGCCCAGGTTATCGTCTATAAGGCTGAACGACGCATGGACCTGATCGACAGCCGTGGCCGGCCTTTGCGCAGCTATCAGGTCTCGCTGGGTAAAAACCCAGTCGGCAGCAAAGAACGCATGGGCGACAATAAAACACCGGAGGGTCGCTATACCATCGACTGGCGCAACCCGGAAAGCGCCTACCACCTCTCCTTACGTATTTCCTATCCCAACAAAGCCGACAAATGGCGCGCTGACAAACAAGGCGTCAATCCGGGCGGTGATATCTTTATCCACGGCGCCCCCAATGGTCAGGGCTGGAAAAAGTGGAAGTATAATAAAAGCCGTGATTGGACCAATGGCTGCATCGCCGTCACCGATGCCGAGATCCGCGAGATCTGGAATCTCGTCCCCGACGGTACACCGATTATTATCAAGCCCTAAGGTCAATATCCTCACCTGATGTTTCACGTGAAACATTCGGCGCAACACGCTGATATGGTTTTATTTGTATGAGCAAAGCCTTCACCACCGAAAACGACGACGCCCTCCCCGATGATGACTTCGAGGAAGTGGACCAGATTCCGGCGGGCACCAAGAATTACCTGACGCCAAATAGCTACGCGACATTACAAACCGAACTCAACTGGCTGCTGCGCGACGAGCGCCCGCGCGTCACCGAGATTGTCAGCTGGGCCGCTGGCAACGGCGATCGGTCGGAAAATGGCGATTATATCTTTAATAAAAAGCGCCTCCGCGAAATCGACCGCCGCATCCGTTACCTGATCAAACGTCTCGATAACGCCGAGGTGGTCGATCCCAAACGCCAGCAAGGCCTGCAACAGGTCTTCTTTGGCGCGACCGTCACCTATGCCGACGCCGCCGATCAGGAACACACGGTGCAGCTGGTCGGCGTCGATGAAGCCGACCTCGCCAAGGGCAAAATCAACTGGCTGTCCCCTGTCGGCCGGGCGCTCATGAAAGCCAAAGTGGGTGATGAGGTGACTGTCCGCACCGGCAGTGGCACCGAACCACTAGAAGTTATTAAAATAGAATATATTACAACGAGCAATTAAAGTTATCTCTTAAACGAAGGGTCTGCTCCAGGCGCTTGGAATGACAAGGGCCATTGCTGCCGCCCATCGCGGCCATAAACACGCACCCTGGAATCTTTTGGATTAAGCCAGACAACGCCACCGACGACGCCTGATACCAGATGCGTATAACCCTCAGCCCGCATACGCTGATAGATGCCATGCACCTTTTGCGCGTTACTGAGACGGAAGGCCTCGCTGAGGCTATCCGCTTTCGATGGCGGCCCCAGATCGGCGATGATGACCGGATACGGCTGATCGGGAATGGGCCGGACATCGCCGAAAACCACAGTCTGCAGCACACGCGCATCCCCCCGCAGCACTTCGCCGCTGGGCAGGGTCACGACGGATTGTTCCAGTATGTCAAATTTGCCGACCTCATTATCGCCCGTCTGCGACAGCAAGCGGGCTTTAAGGAGGAGTATATCCTTGACCCCGTCCCGGCCGCTGATGTCGCGTCGCTCTGTGTAAGGGCGGTCGTAACCAAGCATATGAATGTCGACATGTTTTTTGGTGACAAGCTGCATAAGAGCCTCCGCGTTTTAAGGATAGTCTATTAATACTCAAAATGAGCATTAAGGTCAATTACCTTCTTGCATCTGCGGGGCAAAGGCTCTATTTTCACGCTATGAAAAACAACTCCTCTCTCCACATCATCGGCGCCGGTATGGCCGGGTCGGAAGCTGCCTGGCAGGCGGCCAACCTTGGCGTGCAGGTTGTCCTGCATGAAATGCGGCCGGTCAAAAAAACGGATGCGCATCAGACCGACTATTGCGCCGAGCTGGTCTGCTCGAACTCGTTTCGCTCGGACGATGCGGAATATAATGCGGTGGGCCTCTTGCATGAAGAAATGCGCCGCGCCAATTCGCTGATCATGACAATGGGCGACAAGCACAAGGTGCCAGCGGGTTCAGCCTTGGCGGTAGACCGCGATGCCTTCGCCGAGGACGTCACCAAAACCTTGCAGCAACACCCCAACATCACGATTGAACGTGATGAAGTGGCGGGCCTGCCCCCGGTTGAATGGCAGCAGGTCTTGATTGCCACCGGACCGCTGACCTCGCCGGCGCTGTCGGCGGCGATCCGTGAACTCTCCGGCGAAGACAGTCTTGCTTTCTTTGATGCGATTGCGCCGATTGTTTATAAGGAGAGCATTGATTTCTCCAAGGCGTGGTTTCAGTCGCGCTACGATAAATCCGGTCCGCATGGCGGCGATGGCAAAGACTACATCAACTGTCCGCTGGAAAAGGCCGAGTACTACGCCTTTATCGACGCGCTGATCAAGGGCGAAAAGACCGAATTCAAGGAATGGGAAAAAGACACCCCCTATTTCGAAGGCTGCCTGCCCATCGAAGTGATGGCGGAGCGTGGGGCGGAAACTCTGCGTTGGGGGCCAATGAAATCGATTGGCCTTATCAACCCCAATGCCACCGAATTCCCCCGCCCCTGGGCGGTGGTGCAGCTGCGCCAGGATAACAAACTGGGCACGCTGTATAATATGGTGGGCTTTCAGACCAAGTTGAAATACGCGCAACAGACCGAAATCTTCCGCATGATCCCTGGGCTTGAAAACGCCGAATTCGCGCGGCTGGGCGGTATTCACCGCAATACCTTTATCAATAGTCCGAAACTGCTGGATGGCAGCTTGCGCATGAAGGCACAGCCGCGCCTGCGCTTTGCCGGGCAGATTACCGGTTGTGAGGGCTATGTCGAAAGTGCCGCCGTCGGACTGATGGCGGGTCGTTTTGCGGCCGCCGAAATTCTGGGTGGCCAACCGAATGTGCCGCCAGTGACGACCGCCATGGGGGCTTTGCTCAATCACATCACCACCGGGGCGGAGGCCGAGACGTTTCAGCCGATGAATGTGAATTTTGGCTTGTTCCCGCCGGTGGAAGCCCCCCCCAAGATCGGCAGCCGCGAGCGTAAAAAACTCTATACTGCACGGGCGCTGGCCGATTTTGATGGCTGGATCAAAGACTGGAAAATCGCCGCATAAAAAAAGCCCCGCTTATTTAAAGCGGGGCTTTTTAAATTCACTCACATCCGCATGCTTAGAAACCGCGGGGGCGCAGCGTTTGGTTGTGTACGGTTGAAATCGAGGTTCCTTCAACACGGCACACCACCAGATTGACTTGACGACCATTCGGGGAAACGGCTTGAAACTGATCGGCATAATAGCGGTTTTCCCGGCGACCACCTGTTCTGCACTCACGCCAGCCAGCGGGTCCGGTATGAATTGGATTGGTATAGCCGGCATCCAGAACAGCTCGTCGCGCGGGAGCAGGTGATGATAACTCAGCTGTCCCATAAGAAATCACACCATAAAACAATGCACCCACAGCAGCAACGGCCGCACCAGAAAAGCCAACGAGCATCGCCTTGGCTTTGAAATCTTCGATCGCCGCCGCACGGCGTTCTTGTTTGGTTTTTTTAGAAGGACGATAGGGGAAATCCATGACATACCTCGCATAAATGAGGCCCTAATATTACAAACCATCTTAACGCTATGTCAAATAATTAACTGGCCATAAGCTTTATTTCCCGCAAAAATGGCGGCACCTGAAGGCGTGCATCAAACAAGTTAAAATCCGCTTTTTCTATTTTTTTGAGCCACATATGGGCGAGCTTACGGTGGCCCCGGAATATCTTGGACAAGGTGAGCCGAGGCGCGTCGGCCAGATGGCGAAAGGCCAGTTGCGACACGTCGCGCACAATCGGTGGCAGGATATCCAGCCCCTTCCCTTCAAAGTGCTGATGGATCAGCGGCAGACGGTCGGCGGGCAGATAGCAGCGGCGCTGTGACAGGTGCAAAGGGGTGGCGCGCAGAATACCCGTGAGTGCATAGCCAATCGCCACACCACGCAGGTCGGCGGTGTTATCGGGTGCTACTACGGCGCGGGTTAGTTCCAGCAAGGGCAGCGCCGTAAACTCGGCGTATTTTTCCGTGCCGTCCAGTGAAGATGGCAAGCGATCTTCGAGGTCGAATTCACGCGCGTAGATGAGCGCGTCGAGCTTCTCCTGTGGCAGCGCGTATTTTTGAATGGCAGTGGCCAGTGCCTGCACCACGGGCTGCTCCAGCACACGGCCGGCGTAGATACCGGCGATGGCGTCGCGCCACCATTGCAGGCGGATCAGGCCGAGGTTGGTATCGGTCACCACCTCGCGCGTTTTGGCGATTTCATGGTTGAAGGCATAAAGGGACCACAGATCAGGGCGTACCTCTGCCGGGGCCAGCAAGGATAGCAAAAAACGATCGGGGTCGTGGCGGCGGACAATCTCGCCGCTGAGCGTTAGGGCCATTTTTTATACGAGCTGCGATCGATGTCGTAGGTATGGGCGTGGATGGTGCCGGGCTTCACGCGCGGCAGGGCCAATTGCGGATCGGCCAAAAAGTTGCGGTAATAGCCAATCGCGAAGGGATGATATTTATCCTTGAATTCGACCGAGCCCAGAATGCTGGCAAAGACCGGCGCCCAGCGGTTAAAGGCATCCAGGCGCGACCCGCAGCTGGCGACATAGCGCTGGCTGCCATAGAGGCTGGCGATCATCACGCCGTACATGGGCGTGCCGTTATCGTTATAGACATACCGGGCGGCGGTCGCATCACCCTTGCCGCCCATGCTGGCGGGGGCATAAAAGGCAGTCAGTTGTGCATTATTGAACTGAGCGATTTCATCGCGGAAGAATTCTTCGTTGAGGAATTCGACCACGGCTTCGTCAACCAGGCGTTTGGGGTACATGGCGGCGCGGCCGTCGTGCGTTACTTGCATTTTGCAGACCGGGCGGTCGGCGGCGATGGGCCCCGCCACGCGCAGCATGGTCAAGGGACTGTCCGGGGTTTGCAGACGCCACGTATCGGGGAACGACATGGTGTAGTCGCCCTTGGGGTCTTGCCAAAGAAACGTATCAGCCGAAGCAGGTGCAGCCGTCAAAAGGCCAAGACCCAGCAGCACGGTAAAAAGAAAAGGACGCATCAGATCAGACCCCCGGTAGATTGGTTGGCCCGTCTATTGTGGCTTTTTTAGCCTTGTTAGGAAAGAGGGATTGAATGACGGCAAAAGGCACCGCCCCGCTGACCAACAAAACGCCCAAATAGACCAGCCCCCCCACGCCCAAAACAAACAAGACCGCCAGTAATTGCAGAATCTGGCCGCTCTCGACCAGGCGCGGGAAGATCAGGTGCGATAAGGACCAGAAAACACCGCCCATGACGAGGGAAGCGCTCAGAAAAAATCCGGCCCGCATGAAGCTTTGGCGTTCCAAGAGCAAAAGCCCGCGTCGCTGCAAGCCAAAACCCAGCAGACCCAGATTGACCCAGGCAGTTAAGCCCGTTGCCACGGCAATACCGACGTGGCCATAGCCTTTGTCTTTCAACAGCTGACTGAACAGCAAGGCCAGCGCGGTATTCATCACGGCGCAGACGATGGCGTATTTCACCGGCGTTGCCGTATCATGCCGGGCGAAGAAAGCAGCGCCAAAAAGCTTGGAGATAATAAAGGCCGGCAAGCCCAAAGCATACCCCATCAGAGCCAGGGCTGACATATGGCTGTCGGCGACACTAAAGGCGCCGCGGGCAAACAGCACCTGCATGATTTCGGGCGCTAGCATCAGATAGGCCACCGTCGCCGGCAGCGACAAAAACAGGCAGAGATCAAAGCCCTGGCGAAACAGCCGCGGGGCGATTGTAGTATCGGCCGCGGTTAATGCCTTGGTCAGCATCGGCAGAATAGCGGTGCCCACGGCGATACCCACCACGCTGAGGGGCAACTGATACATCCGGTCGGCGTAATATAAAAACGAAATGGCCCCCACCGGCAGCAAGGAGGCAATGATCATATCGACAAAGATATTGATTTGCGCAACACCGGCGCCAAAAATGCCCGGCACCATCTTTTTCAGCAGGACCCGCACGCGCGGCGTCAATTGGGGTTTGCGGATTTTGATGCGCATGCCGATGCGGTGACAGGCCCATGCCATCCAGGCCAGTTGCAAAACACCCGCCACCACCACGCCCCAGGCCATGGCGTGGCCCACCGAACCCGCCAGATCAGCGAAGAACAGCATGGCGATGATCAGCATGAAGTTGAACAAGATGGGCGCTGCGGCAAAAGGGCCGAAACGGTCAAATGAATTCAATATGCCGCCCAGCAAGGCCGTTAAAGACATCAATAAAATATACGGAAAGGTGATGCGCGAGAGTTCAACCGCCTGATTATAACGATCCGGCGTATCGACGAAACCCGGTGCAATCAGCATCAAGACCCAGGGCATGGCGACGATGCAGATAATCGTAAAGGGAATGAGAAAACCCAGCATGACCGCCTGGGCTTCTTCGGCAAAAGCGCGGGCAGAGTCGCGACCGTCTTTTTCAAGCTCGTGCGAGAACAGCGGGACGAAAGAAACGCTGAAGGCCCCCTCCGCCGTCATACGGCGAAAGAAATTAGGCAGTTTGAGGGCGACGAAGAAAGCATCGGCCACCGGCCCCGCCCCCAGATAGGTGGCGGTCAGGACATCGCGCACAAAACCGAACAGGCGGCTGAGCAACGTCATACCGCCAACGGTAACGATGGCTTTGTAAAAGGACATAGGATGGCCGCCCTCAAAAAATAAAACTCTCGACGCCCTATTGAAATCATAGGGTGGTCGGCAAATCAATGGGTGCCCATATCTAAAAACACATAAAAATCCGGTATTTATAATTTTAACAAGCGTTATTCTTCGGCGAGATCGGCCCTCTTGACTTATGAAAAGCATGAATCTAGATTTAGGCCCTCTTACCAATAACCCCGGTCTGCCATGCTCAACGAACAACTTAAACGCTGCGCCCGCTTTTTTGCGCCGGAAAATCTGGCGCACCTGGACCTTACCTATGAGGTCGATCCGCGCGAGGCAGCATTGGTGGTGGTCGACGTGCAGCGGAAATACTGCGACCCGAAAACGGGGCGCGGCAACAAAGAGACCTTGCGCGTATCGGAGAAAATTGGCGGCGTTTTACCGGCATTTCGCCAGGCGGGCTTGCCGGTCTATTTGCTCTATTTCAATCAGGTGGCGCAGAAGAAACACGAGGTTGATTTTTTCAATATCACCCCGGCCAAAGGCGATATCGCGGTGCATAAGTACAGCGACAGCGCCTTTGCCAGTGGCCATTTCGCCAAGCGTCTGAGCAAAGCCGGGCATCGCCGTTTACTGGTCTGTGGCTTTAATCTGAATGCTTGCGTCCTAAGCACGGCCCTTGATGCGCGTGCACGTGGTTATGAGGTCGACCTGCTGCGCGACCTCAGCGGCAATGACCGCTATAATCCCGAAGACCCGCGCCGCGATATTCAGCACATGACCCAAAAAGGTGTCCGGCTGGTGCAATCGGCGCACGTGTTGACGGCCCTGACCGAGAACCGTGCCCCCGCCAGCAAAATAGCCGCATAAAACCAAGCCTTTGCGGGTAGCTTGCGCTTTCGCGGGCTCAAGCCTATCTTAGGGCCATGAAAAAATCGCACGCTAAAAACAAAGAAGCTGGCTGGTTCGGCTTTACCCAAACTGATGCCGCGCAGAAAAAGAAGCTGGTGGGCGATGTCTTTGCCAGCGTCGCCGACAGCTATGATGTCATGAATGATTTGATGTCGGGCGGGGTGCATCGGCTGTGGAAAAACCGCCTGATCCGTTTGATGCAACCACGCGCCAACCGCCGGCTGCTGGATGTGGCAGGGGGGACGGGTGACATCGCCTTTCGTTATCGCGACAAAGTGGGTGACGACGCCGATATCACCGTCTGCGACATCAACCCCGAAATGCTGCGGGTTGGGCAAGACCGCGCCGCCGACAGGGGCTATCTGAGCGGGATCAACTGGGTCGAGGGCAATGCCGAAAGCCTGCCGTTTGATGATAACAGCTTTCACCTCTATTCGATTTCATTTGGTCTGCGCAACGTGCCCAAGATTGATGATGCGCTGGAAGATGCCTACCGTGTCTTGAAACCCGGCGGGCGGTTCTTTTGCCTGGAATTCAGCCGTGTTAATAACGATGTGTTGCGCAAAATCTACGATGCTTATTCGTTCAGCGTCATTCCGAAAATCGGCGAGGTCGTGGCCAAAGACCGCGCCAGCTATCAGTATCTGGTGGAAAGCATCCGCCAGTTCCCGCCGCAGGAAGAACTGCGCCAACGTCTCGAACAGGCGGGTTTTGAAGACACCAAGGTCATCAATCTGACCGGCGGCATTGCCGCCATCCATATCGGCCATAAATATTAAAAGGATCGTATCACATGACCATCAATGTCGCCCTTTGCCCCCTGCCCCATTTTGATGGCCTATCCCTGCCTTCTTTCGCCACGGCGCAATCGGCCGGGGTAGATCTTGAGGCGGCTGTCACTGAGGCTTTGGTGTTACAGCCCGGCGCGCG
>JAIXUW010000123.1 GCA_027483355.1 Alphaproteobacteria bacterium | reverse complement strand
CGATGCGGGCTATCGCTTTCCAGTGCAAAAACGCTTTCGGTGGGCGACGACAGAATGCCCGCCCCATAAATGCGAATACCGTCCTTTTCGCGGATCAGGCCAAATTCAACCGTGTACCAATACAGCCGCGCCAGTTTGTTGATCTGCCCCAGCTTGGCGGCTTTCAGGCCCCCCTTGCCGTATTCTTCGATGTAATTGCCAAAGGTCTGATCGGCCAGCAGTGGCACGTGGCCAAAGACATCATGAAAAACGTCCGGTTCTTGAATGTAATCCATCTGTTCAGCGGTGCGGATGAAATTGCCCACTGGGAAACGGCGGTTGGCCAGCAGCTCAAAAAACGGCTCGTCCGGGATCAGCCCGGGTACCGCCACCACTTGCCAGCCGGTGCGTTTTTGCAAAATCTCGTTTATGTCGTTAAAGTCCGGGATGCGGTCCTGGGCGATACCGAGTGTCGACAGGTTGTCCATGAATTGCGCAATGGCGCGGCCAGGCAATACGTCTAACTGGCGTTTATAAAGCGCTTTCCACACGGCGTGGTCGTCGGCGCTATATGCGGCCTGCGGCACGGTAAAATGGTCGAGGTTACCGGGGACCCAGCCGGTGGCATCGGTGTAGTGCTGTGCGGATGCCAGGCCACGGTCTTCTTTGCTGGGTGTATCACTCATTTGGCAATTCCTTTCAAAAAGACGGGGCGGTGGTCTTCGGGGGTGTCGGGTTGTTTTTCCGGCGACGCTTGATCGAAGATATCGAGCGTCAGGCAATGATCATTGATGGCCTTGATCACCGGGTAATCATCCAGCGCAATATCGTAGCGCACGGCGTTATAAACCTGGGGTATTAAACAAAAATCGGCCAGGCTTGGCTGATCGCCACAAACAAACTTGCCTGTGCGATACGCACTGCGTGCCAAAATTTTCTCAGTCGCGGCAAAGCCTGTTTTCACCCATTTGGCGTACCATTCGGTTTTCTGCGCCTGATTAACTTGTAGATCCGTTGACAGGTGCTGCAGCACTTTCAGGTTATTCAGCGGATGAATATCGGCCACCATGATCTGGGCGATCTGTCGCACATAGGCACGTTGCTGTAGATCTTGCGGGAGCATAGGTGGCGCTGGATATTTTTCTTCCAGATATTCCAGCATCGCCATTGATTGTGTCAGGATAAAATCGCCGTCAATCAGGGTAGGCACCTGTTCTTGCGGGTTGAGCGCGGCGTAGTCGGGCAGATGCTGCTCGCCACCGTTTTTCACCAGATGTACGGGATGGATTTGATAAGCCAGCCCCTTGAAGGCCAGCGCCAGCCGTACCCGGTATGAGCAGGAGGACCGATAGTAACTGTAAAGCTGGAGCGGTGCGGCGTTTTGCATTCTTTTATTTTAACCGGTTTGCCGTGCCGGTGACAGACCACACGAATATTCCCATAAATTTCATAGGTTTAGTTAATAACCAATTGATATATAGAGAGGATTTGACTTAATATTGTCATATTTCTATAGTGCTGGGTATCAGGAGATACCCCATGTTCAATTCGATTCAGGCACGCGCCAATAAAATCGCCAAGCAAATCCGCGAAGGCGAATATGATAAGGCGATCGATGCGCTTACGCGCACGACAGATCCGCTTGGTAATGGCGTTTATAATGGCGAGCCAGCGTTATTGCGGGCGGTCAACCTTGACTATATTGAACTGGTCGAGCTGCTGCTCAAACGCGGCGCCGATATCAAAGCCCAAGACATACATGATCAGACCATCGCCGATCACTTGCGCTTTCATGATAAATCATTGCCGGTTCTCGACCTGCTGATCGATGCGGGATTTAACATCCATGGCGGCGCTGGCATGGGAAAAGGCGTTTTGAAACGTGCCCTTGAGAGCTATGCATCGGTTGATTACATCGCCGCGCTGCTTGATCGGGGTGCGGTCGTTGACGGCAATATTCTGCAGATGATCGTTTACCGGGACAATATAGCGGCTCTTTCCTTCTTGTTGGAAAAAGGTTTTTCGCCTGATCTGCAAAGCTATTCTGGTTATACTGCCTTACACTTGTCCATCGTGCGCAATAAAGCTGAATTTATCGATCTGTTGCTGTCGCATGGCGCCGATGCCACGATTAAAACCAGCGAAGGCAAACTACCTTGCGAATTGGTCACCGATCAATATTCCGAACTCGCCATGCGCCTGCGCGAAGCTGCGGGGCTGCCCCGTTTACTGTCCAAGCCTGTTAATTGGAAATTGACCGAAGAATTTGAAATCGCTCAGACGATTGATAAGAAATTTCCCGGGCAAGAGACTTATAAACTAACCGAGATTTTCAATTTCCATCGCCAAACCTATACAATGCTGATGGGGCTTGGCAGCAGTGCCCATACTTCAGTCAAAACTTTTCACGAAATGAATAACCCTGGATTGATACAGGAAATGACCGAGGTTTTCTTGTCACTGGGCGGTCAATTACCGCAAGGGCAGGATATAAAGCCTGGCACGACGATCGCTAAATCAAAGGCGATACCCGATGTTTAATAAAACACCCCAGCAGCGTGGCCGGATTATCATCGATCTCTTGCGGGCCGATGTTTATGGACCAAAACAGCGTGATAAGATTAATACGCTCCTGCAGAAGGGGGCTAATCTTGCGGGTTTTGCCGGTGAAGAACACGCGCTGACTTTGGCCATCCAACAGAACCACAAAGATCTTATTCATTATTGTATTACCCAGCGCATCGTCCTTGATGGTAAGGGTATAAATGGTCAAACCGCTTTATTTTATGCTTTGTCTTATAATAAATCCGAATTGGCGCGTCGCCTGATCAATGCCGGAGTTGATGTCTATCAGCGTGACAGCTCTGACCGTACTGCGCTGATGCGCGCCCTTATGATAGCCGATGTGGTGACTGCGCTTTCTCTTATCAAAAAAGGTCTGTCGTTACAGGACGTGACGAAATACGGCTTTGGCTGTGCCAATGCCGCAATTATCAGTAACAAAGTTGAACTGATTGATTTTGTTATCAAGGCAGGCGTTCGTTTAGATACTGTCGACGGATTTGGTTACGATTGCTTGGCGCAAGCGATCCGCCGAGGATCACTGGTCATGGTGCAGCGACTGCTGGCTGCCGGGGTGCAGCCTGATTTTAAAACGCGGCTTGGCGATATAAAAAATCATCTCACGCTTGCCAAAGAACAGGGCCCTCAATTTTAT
>JAIXUW010000303.1 GCA_027483355.1 Alphaproteobacteria bacterium | reverse complement strand
TGGTCTGTTTTTCTGGATGATCTGCGACGGGATGCCGAGAGCGAAGAGATCAAAAAAACCACCGTTGTCATGCTACGCCAGGTGCGCGTTGACAAAGGTCGTATCGTTTATAGAACCAGTACAGGTGCCCCCAGATGGGAACTGCCCGATGTGAATATGTCGATGGGTGCCGCCAGTTTGTCCGGCCCTTATCAGATGCGCGGCGATTTTATGTATGGCGATCAACCCGTCACGTTTTCACTAATGACGGCTGTGCGCAGCGAGGATGGCGGCATACCATTCGAAATGCATATCGAACCGGTTGAAGAAGCGGGTATGCCCGAGATAGACGTGAAGGGTAAACTCTCTTCTAAAGGCGATCATGCTCTTACCGGCGCTGTGACGACGAGCAATGGCGGTTTGCGCAGTATCTTGAAACCGTTTGCGGACTCTTATGCAGCTTTAGCGGGTATTTCCGCAATTGATGATGAAACCGCTACTTCAACGTTTGAGGTGGCGCTTTCCGCCAAGACGGTGACACTCCGCGATATCAAGGCAAACCTTGGCAAAGATGCAACCCTGGCGGGGGATGTTATTTTCTCGCCAGGTAAAACAGATGTGGCCGCTGATATTACCCTGACGGCGCCCACATATTGGTTGTCATTCAAAGGCATGGCAGATACGGCTCAGCGCTATGTCAAAGGCGATATCATGCTGAAAGCGGAAAGCTTATCTGCCTGGTCGCCTGGCTTGCCGGATATATCGGGTGAAGTGATGGGCGCGCTGACCCGTACGTCGGATGTCGCCTGGTCCATTTCAAATATGACGTTATCCTTGGTCGAGTGGGTAGACGTTGCCTTTAAAGGTCGCGTGCAAAGACAGGGCAATGAGACTGTCTTCACCCTCGAAGATGGGCAAACGCCGGCGGTGCGTAATATCAGTCTGGCAGGTAAAGGTTTCGGTGATCGTTTTGAAGCTACCGGAAAAGCAGAGCTTTACGGCCGGGCGATGACGTTCTCACTGGCGGGTAAACCAGAGAAGCCGGAGGTATCTGTCGATCTCCAAGGGATGCCCCCTCACTTCTTATTGGATAAATTAAAACTAGTGGCGCCGATGTTGAAATTCACCGGAGGGAATGTCGCTTTTTCCGGCAGCCTGAATATCACCGCCCCCAACCTCGACGAAGTCATCGTCGGGCGTCTGCGGGTCAATCCGGTGCGCCTTATTGTTGATGGATTTAATCCTCCTGCACTGGCGGATATGGCGATGAGTCTTACCGCGTTACCGAAGAATCTGGCAGGCCAAATGCTGAATGAGGCTAAAAAAGATGGCAGCGATTTTTCCGCGCGTCCGCTGGATTTTGAATTGCCGCTGACAACGCAAGCCTGGACGATGAAAGATCTGACTTTCGACAGCAGCAGTTTTGATCTTCACCGCGAAAGTGACGGTGCGGTTAAAGTCATCGTCAAGCCAGGCGCCGACAGTATGCCTGGTTATTCAGGTACGCTGCCATTGAAAGAAAATGACCTGCCAGTTGATCAGGTGGCGGACATTATCCGTCAGCGTAACCCTGAGCCGAAAGTGGACTCAAAAGAAGCCATTGGCGGGATTTTGAACAGATTAGATAGCCTTGATCAAGAAACGCTGGAGAAGACGGAAAAATCCGATCATATCGATATTTTTAAAGCAGCCCCGCCGGCGCTGGATCTGAAAATGCCCCCACAACCGCAGCCGCCGCTGCCGGAAATCGAAGTGGCGCCACCACCACCCCTGCCAGCTGACACACCTTTGGCGGTCGATCCCGTGGGGGAAGCCCCCGAACCGCTACCGCGGGAAATTTTCCCACCCGAGCCAGCCGAGTAAACTAGGGTATTCTGCGCTGCTTGTAATAATTGAGAACAAAAACGCGCAACGCACTGGATAAATTTTCAGGATTGCCCGCGTCGATTTCCGCAATCAGCGTGTTTAGCGAAGTGGCCGATGCCTCGGCAATATCTTTCAAGCTCTGCCAGAATTCTGGCTCCAGCGTGATACTGGTGCGGTGGCCGCGCACCGTCACCGAATGTTTTTGGTTGCCGCCGGGCATAGGTATTAGCCCTTGGGTGCAATCATGTCTTCGGGGCGGACCGCCTGGTCGAATTGTTCTTCGGTCAGTAGGCCCATTTCCAAAGCCGTGGCCTTGAGGGTTTTGCCTTCTTTGTGTGCCTTTTTGGCGATCTTGGCGGCATTGTCGTAGCCAATGACGGTATTGAGCGAGGTGACCAGCATCAGACTTTCATTCAGCAGCTTTTTAATGCGATCTTCGTTGGCCTCGATGCCCACCACGCAATTATCGGTAAAGCTATTGCAGGCATCCCCCAGCAGGCGGATAGATTGCAACAGATTGTAAATCATCACCGGCTTAAACACGTTCAATTCAAAATGCCCGTTCGATCCAGCAATACTGATGGTGGTGTGATTGCCCATGATCTGCGCGCAAACCATGGTCATGGCTTCGGATTGGGTGGGGTTAACCTTGCCGGGCATAATTGACGAGCCGGGTTCATTTTCCGGCAGGCTGATTTCGCCGATACCGCAGCGGGGGCCCGAGCCGAGTAAGCGAATATCATTGGCGATTTTCATCAGCGAGACAGACAGGGTATTAAGCGCGCCTGATGTTTCAACAATCGCATCATGGGCGGCCAATGCTTCGAATTTATTCTCGGCGGTCGTAAAGGGCATACCGGTGATATCTGACACTTTTTTTGCGAAGAGGACATCAAAACCTTTTTTGCAATTTAGCCCCGTACCAACGGCCGTGCCCCCCTGTGCCAATTGCGACAGACGCGGCAGGGTCGCTTTAACCCGTTCGATGCCATATTTAATTTGAATGGCGTAGCCGGAAAATTCCTGACCCAGCGTCACCGGTGTGGCATCTTGCAGGTGGGTGCGGCCAATCTTGATAATTTTTTCAAATGCTTTCGCCTTGGCATCCAGCGCTTTGTGTAGATGGGCCATTGCGGGCAGCAGTAGGCGATTGATTTCCTCAACGGCGGCGATATGCATGACGGTGGGGAAAGTATCGTTTGATGATTGACCGTAATTGACATGGTCGTTGGGGTGGACCGGCTTTTTCGAGCCGACCTCGCCACCTAGAATTTCGATGGCGCGGTTTGATACCACCTCGTTGATGTTCATATTGGTCTGGGTACCCGACCCGGTTTGCCACACTACCAGCGGGAAATGGTCATTCAGTTTGCCGCTCATGACTTCTTCGGCCGCTTGCACGATCGCGTCAGCGATTTTTTTATCGAGCGCACCTAGTTCAAGGTTAGCGAGAGCTGCCGCCTTTTTTTGAATACCCAAAGCACGCACCAGCGGCAGGGGCATACGTTCCGTACCGATCTTGAAGTTTTCAAGCGAGCGCTGCGTTTGCGCCCCCCAGTATTTATCTGCCGCGACGGCGACTTCGCCCATGGAATCGGTTTCAATGCGGCTGGCGGCGAGGGCGGCTTTGACTTGGGTCATAGGGGTTCTTTCGCAAAAAATGACATTGATTTGAGGCCTATTTTGCTGAAATTCACAGGCTAAGTCTCGCTTATTTTTAAATAAATTTTCATATTGAGTGGATGGTGGCGAGATTGTTATACTGGTGACCTGCAGAATTTTTTCAGAGGGTATGTCATGCCGTTTTTCACCAAACAAGAAATCATCCAGCGCATGATCGAAAAGCGTGCTGAACTGGGTGAGGGTGTGCGCGCCGACTATAACTTGGCGCTGATCATCCTGGGCTCGGCCCTTTTTGAAAAAAGGTTGAAATCGGGCGAAGATTACGGCACCCACCCGATCCATGTGGGCATGACCAATACCCGCTCCCTCAAAAAGAAAATCGTTGGCATCCTACATGATGTTGTCGAAGACAGCGACTGGACGCTTGATGATTTGCGCGCGGTTGGCTTTAAAGACGAGATTGTCGATGCCGTTGATGCCATGACCCACCGCGATGGTGAGTTGTATTTTGACTCTATCCGTCGGGCGGGTCTTAACCTGATCGCGACGGATAAGAAAATTGAAGATCTCAGCCATAATATGGATCAATCACGCCATTATGCGATGATGACGGACAAGGATGTGGAGCGTACCAATAAATATAAAATCGCCCATGCCTATCTGGTGGCTATTAAAAAAGGCGATATCCCGCGGGGTACCCGCGTCATTGATTTTGTTAAGAACGCCCCGCTTTTTGCAGGTAATCCCGAAGCGCTGCGCCTGGCGCAGAAATACACCACACCCGCTGCAACGAAAAAGCCCAACCTTGGCTACGCGCCTTAAATTGCTGCTATAAATACGTAAAAGCCGGTTTTCCCCCAGAAAACCGGCTTTTTTATTAGGTCCATCACTTTTCAAACGCTTGATTTTACGACAATATATAAACCTATTTTATTACAGAAAGACTGCCCCATGCTCGATAAGACCTTCGACAACAAAACCGTTGAAAACAAGCACTACGCCGCCTGGGAGAAATCCGGCGTTTTCGCGGCCGATGTTAACAGCAACAAGCAGCCTTACTGCATTCCTATGCCGCCGCCCAACGTAACCGGCAGCTTGCACATGGGACATGCGCTGACCATGACCCTGCAGGATATTTTGACCCGGTTCGAGCGCATGCAGGGCCGTGATGTCTTGTGGCAACCCGGCACCGATCACGCGGGTATTGCCACCCAAATGGTGGTGGA
>JAIXUW010000074.1 GCA_027483355.1 Alphaproteobacteria bacterium | reverse complement strand
GACAATGATCCCGGCCTGCATAATCCCAAATACGACTTTAACGACGATATCCTGCCGCTGGGTGCGTCGTATTGGGTGCAATTGGCGACAACTTACCTGAAGTAATTAGTTCGATTGAGCGCCGGGCTTTTTGGCGGCAGCCGGTGACGGCTTCCAGACCTGCGGGGTGATGCTTTTGGCATTCTCGGGCAGGGCGTCGTATTTCAGGCCACGTTTCTTGCCGATCTCGCGAATAAAGCCAACCACATTTGGTGCGATGCTCTCGCGCCATTTGCTGCCGCTGAAAATGCCGTAGTGGCCGACGTTTTCCTGTAGCAGGTGATATTTCAGGTCGGCTTTCAGATGGGTCAGGCGGCCATGTACAGTCGAGGTCTGGCCGGGGGCGGAGATATCATCGTTTTCACCCTCCACGGTCAAAATAGCCGTTTCGCGGATCTCGGCCAGATCAACCTTTTGGTCAAAGTGGGTCATGTTGCCGTCGGGCAGATCCTGGCGAATGAAAACCTTTTCGACCGTATCCAGATAGAATTTACCCGGCAGGTCGCAGACCGCGAAATATTCATCGTAAAAGTCGCGGATTTTTTCGGCCTTGTCATGGCTGCCGTCATAGGCATGTTTGAACAGGTCATGATGCGACTGTGCATGTTTTTCAGGGTTCATCGACACAAAGCTGGCCAGTTGGATAAAGCCCGGATAGACGAAACGCCCGGCGCCCGGATACTGGCGGGGTACACGGCCAATCATATGGCGTGAAAACCAATTGATCGAATGCTTGTGGGCGAATTCTGTCACATCCGTCTCGGCGGCGCGCACATCGACGGGGCCACCCATCAGGGTGAGGGACGCGGGTTGTACCTTTGATTTCTCAGCCGCCAAACGCGCCGCCGCCGCCAAAGTGGGCACCGTTGGTTGGCACACGGCAATGACGTGCACATCAGACCCGATATGGGCGATGAATTCTTTGACGTAAGAAATATAATCATCAAGACCAAAGTCGCCTGCCTCGGCGGGGACCAGTTTGGCATCAATCCAGTCGGTGATATAGACTTCATGCGCCGGCAGCAGCTGTTTAACAGTGTCGCGCAGCAAGGTTGCATGGTGACCAGACATGGGGGCGACGATCAGCACCTTGGGGTCATTGCGGTTAATCAGGCGTTTGAAGTGCAGCAACCGGGCAAAAGGTTTTTCAAGCGCGGTTTCTTCGCGGACGATGACTTGCTCTTTGCCGATCTCGGTTTTGATCAAAGCAAAATCAGGCTTGCTATAGTCTTTTGACAGGCGGGCAGTGATTTCGCGGCTAGCGGCGATCAGTTTGTGCGCTTCAGCCGTCAGCGGCGAGGGGGAGAGGCCATAGGCCGACGCCGTTTGCAAAAGGGCGCTCTGGTAGGACAGGGCCAGCGACATCATGCCGAAATAAGCGCGCAAACCCTGGTTTTGCCATTCGTGCATTGCATACATCAGCGGATTGTAGACTTTCATGATTTCCCTCACATTTTTTCGCAGCCGCATGTTGCGCTGCGAAACTTCCCTGTGTTCAAGAATAAACCATTATTGTTAATAAGACTTTAGCAAAATGACGCATTGCATCATGGGTTGACACGGCTACTCGTTTTCTTGTTATTTTTACGCGCTAAAACAACAAGTTATCCACTGCCTGTGGATTAAATAAAGTTTCAAAACGCCACTGGTTTTCTTTAACCATATTGTGTAGGATCTGATCCATCCACACCGCCAGACCCAGGAGAAAGACCCAGATGACCACGGGCTTGAGAATCGCAATCGAGGGCAACATTGGCGTGGGAAAATCGACCCTGCTGCCCCGGTTGAAAGAGGTTCTGCCCGGCGATTGGGATGTCCTGTCCGAGCGGGTGGATGAAGACCCCGAGTTTAAGGCGCTGCTGGCCGATTTTTACCAAGACCCCAACAAGCAAGCGCAACTGCAATCGTGGATTACCCATCGCCGTCTGCGCGAATTTCAGGCGCTTTCTGGCAATCCCCAGCATTATCTTTTCGAACGCTCATTCCTGGGCGAGATTGTTTTTTGCCACGCTAACTTTTTGCGCCACGAAAAGCCCGAAGGCACTTTCGTCAGCTTTTATTACAACATCATGAACGCGCTGAAACAGTGCCGTTACGACGCCGTCATCTATCTGAAGGCCACGCCAGAGAGCTGCTATGAGCGTATCCGTTACCGCAGCCGTGCCGCCGAGAACACCATCAGCTATGACTATGTACGTTTCCTGCACGCTTGCTACGAGGCGCATCTGCCCGAAACTGCGCGTAGCTTTAATATTCCCGTCCTGACGGTGGATTGGTCAAATTTCGGCTCGGTCGATGAAATCGGCGAGCGTCTGTCAGCGATGCTGGATGTGGCGCAACCCGCCGCCAAATCGATCTTGGTGTAGTCATGACAAAACACCGTCTTAAACGCCGCGAACTTTCCCCCATTTTTGTGGCGGCCGCACACAAGACCAAAGCCCCGCTCGGCGATGAAACTTTGCAAAAGCTGCTGCGCCTGACCGAAGCGGTCCGCAGCGATATTCTCCTGCCTGCGTCGCGTCGCCTGGATACGCTCGATATCTCGCTTAAATTTGGCGATAATAAACGCGCCGATGACGCCAAAAATATCACCATTCAGACCGACCGTGATTGCGAGGCCTTGATGGCACGCCTCGTGGCTGAAAACTTCCCCGAAGCGCTTTTTATAGGCGAAGAGATGTTCGGTGATAAAACACCCGACGAAAAGCGTCTAGCCTTATTAGAGGCGGCCAAAACCAATCGTCCCATCGTCCTGGCCGACTCCCTCGATGCCACCCGCGATTTCCGCGGTGGCGGCGACGGCTATGCGGTCATGCTGGCGATGGTGCAAAACGATAAACCGGTGGCGGCGGTTGTGCATCGCTGCACCGACTATACCGACCCTAAAGGTAACGGCCATACCTT